>NZ_JASCPN010000003.1:0-201630 GCF_029960155.1 Pseudomonas sp. PS01300
CTGCAGGGCCATGCTGTCACATGGTCCTGCAGGCGCCGGCCTTGCCGGCGAAGGGCTGCACGGCAGCCCAGGTTCAGCGGTCGATCACTGCGCCAGTTTGTAGGCGATCACGTAATCGCCCATCTTTGTGCCCAGCGAACCGTGCCCGCCAGCCATCACCAGCACGTACTGCTGGCCATCCTTGCCGGTGTAGGTCATCGGCGTGGCCTGGCCGCCAGCCGGCAGGCGCGATTTCCACAGCTCCTTGCCGGTGTTCACGTCATACGCACGCAGGTACTGGTCCAGGGTGCCGCTCAAAAAGCCCAGGCCGCCGGCTGTCACCATCGAGCCGCCCATGCTCGGTACACCCACCGGCAGGCCGATCGGAATCGGCGAGCTGTCGCGGCTGGTGCCGTTCTTGTGCTTCCACACCACCTTGTTGGTGGTCAGGTCGATACCGGCCACATAGCCCCAGGCCGGGGCCTGGCACGGTACGCCCAGGGGCGACATGAACGGGTGCATGATCACCGCGTAAGGTGCGCCGGTGTTGGGCTGCACGCCGCTGGTCTCGCTTTCGCGCTTGCTGCCCTCGGCCACTTCGGCACGCGGCACCATCTTCGACACGAAGGCCATGTAGTTGGGGCTGGTGAACAGCAGCTGACGCACGGGGTCGACCGACACGCCGCCCCAGTTGAACACGCCCACGTTGCCCGGGTAGATCAGGCTGCCCTGCTCCGACGGCGGGGTGTACTGGCCCTCGTAGCGCAGTTCGCGGAACTGGATACGGCACAGCATCTGATCGAACGGGCTGGCGCCCCACATGGCCGCCTCGGTCAGGTCCGGGCCCAGCAGGTTCAGGTCCGAGCGGGCCTGGGTCGGTGCGGTGTGGTCGCCCTTGACCGCGCCCTGGGGCGCCGGGATCTCGCGGATCGGCACGATGGCACTGCCGTCACGACGGTCGAGCACGTACAGGCTGCCCTGCTTGGTCGGTGCGATCAGCGCAGGTTTGACGCCGTCGGCGGTCTTCAGGTCGAGCAGGGTCGGCTGGCTGCCGACGTCCATGTCCCACAGGTCGTGGTGGGTGAACTGGTAGTTCCAGCGTACCTTGCCGGTGGCCAGGTCCAGGGCGACGATGCCGGCACTGAACTTCTCGGCACCTGGGGTGCGGTCGGCGCCCCACTGGTCAGGGGTCTGGTTGCCCAGTGGCAGGTACACCATGCCCAGCTTCTCGTCGACGCTGGCCAGCGACCACATGTTGGCCGAGTTGCGGCTGTAGGTCTTGCCCGGTGCCAGCGGCGCGGTCTCGTCCGGGTTGTCGCTGTCCCAGTTCCAGACCAGACGACCGTCATGCACGTCGTAGGCACGGATCACGCCTGAGGGCTCGTTGGTGGACTCGTTGTCGGTGACGTGGCCACCGATGATCACCAGCTCGCGAGTGATCGCAGCAGGCGAGGTGGAGTAGTAGCCACCGGCGGTGAACGGGCCGATGCCCTGGGTCAGGTCGACCACGCCCTGGTTGCCGAAGCCTTCGCAGACCTTGCCGGTGTCGGCGTTGATCGCGATCAGGCGCGCATCGGCGGTGGGCAGGTACAGGCGACGCGGGCAGCTGCGCACCACGGCCTGGCCGGCTTCGGAGATTTTCGGCGCAGGGGCGCCGTCCATGTTCACGTAGTTGTTTTCGTCGTAGTACGACACGCCACGGCAGGTCATGTGGGCAAAGCCCTTGAAGCCCACCGGGCTCTTGATCTGCGGATCGAAGCGCCAGATCTCGGCACCGGTATCCGGGTCCAGAGCCAGCACCTTGCTGTGCGCGGTGCAGGCATACAGCTTGCCATTGACCTTGAGCGGGGTGTTCTCGTTGGTCAGCTCGACCGGGTCATCGCTGGTCGGCAGGTCGCCGGTGCGAATGCGCCAGGCCTCCTCGAGCTTGTGCACGTTGTTCGGGGTGATCTGGCGCAGCGGCGAGTAGCGGTCACCGAACTCGGTGCGCCCGTAGGCCTGCCAGTCGCCATCGGGCATGGCCGGCGCGGTGCTGCTCAGCTCGGTGCTGTCGCGGCCCAGCTCGCCCTTGATTTCACCCGGGAAGGTGAACTGGCTCGCCACTGCGGTGGCGCCCGACAGCACCACCGCCAGGCTCAGCAGGCCGGTGTTGAGCTTGCCGGGCTGGCCCAGCAGCGGGCGGCGTGCCCACGGCAGCAGCAACACCACGCCCAGGGCGAACCACAGCGACAGGCGCGGTACCAGTTGCCACCAGTCCAGGCCGACCTCCCACAATGCCCACAGGGTGCTACCCAGCAGCACCAGGCCGTACAGGCCCAGCGCGGTGCGGCGCAGTGCCAGCAGCAGCACGCCCGACAGGGCAAAGCCGATACCGGCGATCAGGTAATACAGCGAGCCGCCGAGCTGGCTCAGCTTGATACCGCCGGCCAGCAGCGCCAGCCCCATCAGCAACAGCAGCACGCCGAGCAGTCTCGGCAGCCAGCGGGTTCTACTCAAGGCACCATCAGTGCTCATCGTGTGTTCTCCATCAAGGTGAAAAGGTTCGAGCCGCAGGGCCCGTTCAGAAGCTGCTCTGGATCTTGAGGCCGCCGATCAGTGCGTCGTCCACGTGCCCGACCCCGCCCGGGTGGCGGATGTACTGCAGGTTCGGGCGCACGGTCAGCCACTGGGCCAGGTGGATGCCGTAATACAGCTCGGCGCTGTACTCGGTGTCCTGGACGGGCAGGAAGGCGGGGTTGTCGTAGTCGAAGAGGGCATTGGCGCGGTTGCGGGCCTCGGCGTTCCTGCGATAGGCCGGGTTGACGTGCACGCGAGCGAGGGCGAAGCCGATGTCGTCCTTGGCGCGGGCATCGAACAGCCCTTTGTAAACCACACCTGCCTGAACATAGTTGTCGATGGCATTGGTCTTCTTGTCGTGCAGCGTGGCATTGGCAAAAACGCTCAGGCCACGTGAGTGATCGCTGGCCAACGACGTCACCTGCTGCTGTGCCCCCAACCAGAACCCGTGCTTGCTCGAGCTGCTGCGATAGTCCTGGCCACTGAGGGCTGCCGGTTGGCCGTTGCCGTCCTTGTAAACATCTTGTGCCTTGGCACTACTGTAGTAGTAACCGGCGCGATATTCCCCTTTGAGGCCGTCGATGGCCGGCGTCCACACCAGTTCCACCGGCAGTACCGCGCCCTGGGTGCCGCTGCCGCTGAGCTTGAAGCCGTTCTGGCGCTCGAGGTTGGAGGGGTTCTGTTCGTAGGCACCGACCTGGGCGTAGAGTTCCGGCGTTAGGTGGTACTTGACGCGCAGGGCCCACTGGCTCACCGGCCAGTTGTACCAGATGCTGCCGGCCCAGTTGCCCACCTGCGAGCCGCAGAAGGCCAGGTTCTGGAAGTCGCAGGGGAAGCTGTTGAAGTCCTCGCCCTGGCCGAAGCGCCCGACCTTCACGTCGAGGTCGCCGTCCAGGTACGTCTGCTTGAACCACATCTGGGTCAGCCGCCAGGTCTGGCCACGGCCCCAGACTTCCTGGGCCGAGGTGAAGCCGCCCACCCGCGGATCGTTGATGCGATCGTTGCTGATGTTGTTGCCGTGGCGCTCGGTCACGGTCAACTGGAATTCGGCGCCCTGCCAGCCGAGGATCTTCTGCAGGTCCAGGTGGCTGCCCAGGCTGAACTGGTCGCTGTAGCGGGCGGTGTTGCTGTGGTCGTGGCCACCGTGCAGGTTGCTGCCCATCTCCCCGGTGTAGCCCAGAGTGAAGTCGTAGCCGCGCTCGGCCAGCGCCGAGCGTGTGCCGCCCCAGTCGCCGAGCATCCAGGGCGAGTCGCCGTCCAAGAGGGGGGCGGCCTGCAGGCTGCAGGCCAGGGTGCTGGCGGCCAGGCCTGCCAGCAAGGTCGCGGCGGCGGGGGGCAGATGATGGAACTGATGCATGAGATAGCGCTGTCTTTTGATTGTTGGAAGAACGGCAAATTGCCCGAGATGCAGGCATCGTCGAGGGCAAGGCAGTATCAGGAATAGGTGAAGCGGTTCAGCTTGAGGCGGGGAGGATATAGGCGAACGTGCCGGAAAAAAAGCCGGATCAGCAAGAGTGACCGTTGCCGGATGGGTAACAATCCGGCAACGGTGTGGGTTCAGAAGGTAGTTCGCAGGCCTACCTGGACGCTGCGACCCGGCGCTGGGGCGATGTCGCGCAGGATCGAACTGGCATAGCGTACGGTCTGATCGGTGAGGTTTTCGCCGCGCACGAAGGCCAGCCATTCACTCTGGCCGATCTCGAAGCGATAGCCCACGCTGGCCCCCAGGGTGGTGTAGCCGTCGGTGCTGGTTTCATTGGCCGGCTTGCGATGCTGGCTGCTGGCATGCTGCACGTCGACCCGTGCCTGCCAGCGTTCAAGGTTCCAGGTCAGGCCGCTGTTCAGGCGCAGCGGGGCAATGCGAGGCAGGTCTTCGCCGGTATCCAGGTTCTTGGCGCGGGTGTAGTCGCCAGACAGTTCCAGGGCGAAGCTGCCGTAGGCGTTTTCCAGCAGTTGCCAGCGGTCCTGGGCTTCGAGGCCATAGAAGCGGGCGCGCACGCCGTGATAGAGGTATTCGGGCACGTCGCCATGCTCGTGATCATGGTCGTGATCGTCATCCCCGTGATCGTGATCATGCCCTTCGCGCAGGTTGCCGCTGGCCAGCAGGCCGATGTAGTTGCGGAAATGGCTGTAGAACACGCCCACGCTGCCCTTGTGCGTGCCGTTGTCGAAACGCAGGGCCAGGTCGCTGGAGATCGCCTTCTCCTTCGAAAGCCCCGGGTCGCCCACCTCGTAGGTGCCGGTGGCGACGTGAGCGCCATTGGCATACAGCTCGTAGAAGGTCGGTGCACGTTCGGTGTAGCCCAGGCTGGCGGCCAGCGACCACACCGGGGTCAACTGGTACACCGCACCCGAGGACAGGCTGGCGGCGGTGAAGCTGCTGGCGCTGTCGGCTTGGGCGAAACGTTCGCTGCCCTGGCTGTCGGGGTCGACCCGGGTGTGCTCCAGGCGTGCGCCCAGGCTCAGGTCGAGGCGGTCGGTGGCCTTCCACTGTTCGAGCACGAACAGCGCCAGGCTGTCGGTATCGGTCTGCGGCACGAAGGCTTCTTCGCCCAACGCCGAGAACTCGTTGCGGGTGACCTGGGCGCCGATCACGCCTTCCACCGGCCCCAGCGGCTGGTGCCGAGCCTCGACGCGGGCCTCGTAGCCCTTGTTCTTGAAGGTGGTATGCACCTCGCCGCCTTCCAGCTCCTGATGCTTGTAGTCGGTGTAGCCGGCGTCGAACTTGAGCGAGCTGAACGGGCCGTCGAGGTCGCGCAGTTCGGAGGCAAAGGCGTAGTGGTCCTGTTCCATGGCCAGACGCACGCCGGGCTCGGCCACCGAACCGTAGTTGGCATCGTAGCGGCTGTAGGACAGGCCCGCGTAACCGTGTTCCCAGTTGTACGAACCGCCGACGGCACCACCGTCCTGGCGCCCGTCGCTGTTTTCCAGGCGATGCTTGCCGCCGGGTTCGTCGGAATCGCGCACCTTCGAACTGCGGGCGTAGCCGGGGATGCGCAAATCGTTGAACTGGCGGCTGTTGGCGTCCAGGTGCAGGGCGAAGCGGCCATCGCCGGCTTCCAGCTTGCCCGCACTGCTGCGGGTGGTGTCGGCGCCCCCGTAGCGCAGCTCGCCGGCACCATGAATGCCTTGCACCGGCGCGTCGGGGATGCGGTTGTCGAAGGTGTTGACCACCCCGCCGATGGCATTGCCACCGTAGAGCAGGGCGGCCGGGCCGCGCACGATCTCGACGCGCTCGACGGTCACCGGGTCCAGTGGCACGGCGTGGTCGTACGACAGCGAAGAGGCATCCAGTGCACCCACGCCGTTGCGCAGGATACGGATCCGGTCGCCGTCCAGGCCGCGGATCACCGGGCGGCTGGCGCCCGGGCCGAACCAGGTGGAGGCGACGCCGGGCTGGGTGTTCAGGGTTTCGCCCAGGCTGCCCTTTTGCTGCAGGGTCAATGTGTCGCCTTCGAGCACGCTGCTGGGGGCTGCCAGCGGGGTGCCCAACGGGTTGGCGGTGATGACCTGGGGTTGCAGTTCAACCGCGTGGCTGGGCAGCGAGGCCAGCCACAGTGCGGCGGCAAGGGGGGAGAGGTGGAGCGGCAGGTGACGCATGGTGGGGTCCTTGGCAGTTATCGTTTTGGTTACAATATAACATTACCGTAAAACAATAAATGCCAAGGTGCTGTCCAGAGCCTTCGCGGTCACTAGAATCACCTCAGGTGCCCTTGATCGAGAAAGGCCGCACCAGGTGCTGACGCGCCGCCGCACCTGGGCTAAGGTGCGCACCTTCGTTTGGCTGGAGCACAGGCATGACTGCCGCTGACAACAACCCGCTGCATGGCGTGACACTGGAACAGATCCTCACCGCGCTGGTGGCGCACTACCAATGGGAAGGGCTGGCGCAGCGCATCGATATCCGCTGCTTCAAGAGTGACCCGAGCATCAAGTCGAGCCTGACCTTCCTGCGCAAGACGCCCTGGGCGCGGGAGAAGGTCGAGCGCCTGTACCTGAAGCTGCAACGCGGTCGCTGAGCCGATGCCGGTGGCTGACCGTCGCATGGGCATCGGCCTGCTGGCGGGCCTTGGCTGGGCGGCGTTGACCATCCAGCTGTATCTGGTGCTGCTGGCGCGCTGGCAGGATCAGGCCAGCCTGCTGGGCGGGCTGGTGAATCTGTTCGGTTATTTCACGGTGTTGAGCAATACCCTGGTGGCCACGGTGCTGACCCAGGCGGCCTTTGGCCGTGAATCGGCGGCGCGGCGCTGGTGGCTGTCGCCCTGGGTGAGTTCCGGGGTGGCGGTGAGCATCGTGTTCGTGGCGCTGGCCTACAGCCTGTTGCTGCGTCACCTGTGGCAACCGCAGGGCTGGCAGTGGCTGGCCGATGAGCTGCTGCACGACGTGATGCCGGCGGCCTATGCGCTGTACTGGTGGTGGTGCGTGCCCAAGGGGCAGTTGCGTTTCACCCACCTGCTGGGCTGGCTGGTGTATCCGCTGGGGTACTTTGCGTATGTGCTGGCGCGCGGTCACGGTATCGGTTTCTATCCGTACCCGTTCGTCGATGTGGCGAGCCTGGGCTATGCGCAGGTGCTGCTCAATGCGCTGGCCATGCTGGGGGGCTTCATTCTGGTCGGCGTGCTGCTGATCGTCCTCGACCGCTGGCAGGGCAGGCGCCTGGCACGGGCCCAGGCGCAACCCTGAAGGTCGACGCTTATTCCTCGTCGTTGGGGTCCAGTCGCCAGTAGGCGGCCGCCTTGAGGTACGCCTCGTTCACGCCTTTCTCTTCCAGCAGCAGGCTCTTGGCCTTGCGCGTCAGCGCCTTTTCCAGGGCAACCCAGGCATACAGCGTGCCCGACGGCAGGCTCAGGTCGCGCAACACCTGCAGCACGTCCTGCTGGTGGCGCCGTACCCAGATCACCTCGACCTGCGCCGCGCTGGGCAGCGGCTGGCGTTCCTGGTCGTCCTCGATTTCGATCACCGCCAGCACCTTGCGTCCGGCTGGCAACTCTTCGAGCCGGCGGCCGATGGCCGGGATGGCGGTTTCATCGCCCACCAGCAGGTAGCTGTCGAAGATGTCCGGCACCACCAGCGAGGCGCGTGGCCCGGCGATATGCAGGTAATGGCCGGGTTCGGCCTGGGCCGCCCAGGTGGAGGCGGGGCCATCGCCGTGCAGCACGAAGTCCAGGTCCAGCTCGCCGGCGGCCAGGTCGATGCGCCGCGGGGTGTACTCGCGCATGGTCGGTCGCACGTCGGTGGCGCCGGGGTTGTCCAGGGCCACCTGTTCTTCGGGGGAGCAGGCGAACATGAGTTTGACGTGGTCGTCGCTGCCGACGCTGAGAAAGCCCTGCAGCTCGGCGCCGCCGAGGGTGATGCGGCGCATGCGCGGGGTCAGCTCGGTCACGCGCAGTACCTCGAGGCGGCGGCGCTTGATCTCGTGGTTGACGCGATGGATCGAAAGGTTGGGGCTGTCCGTCATTCGGAAGTCTCCTGGGTGGGGGTTGCCGGGCCGGCAACGATGGCTTTTGCGGTGTCGTTGAGCAGGGTGCGTACCCGCTCGATCTCTGCGGGGTTCCAGCGCCCGGCGTGGATCTGCAAGGCATGGCGCAGGTTGTGGACGGCTTCGTGGATTTCCGGCGGACGGTCGTGCACGCGCATCGAGCGCTTGCTCACCTCGATGCGCGTGCGCACGCCGTCCAGGGCGATGGCCTGGTCGACCAGCGACTGGCGCCCGGCGTCGGTGACGCTGTAGAGCTTCTTGCTGCCGTGGACTTCGCCGCTGATCAGCTCGCTCTCTTCGAGAAAGGTCAGGGTCGGGTAGATCACGCCGGGGCTGGGGCTGTAGCCGCCGTCGAACTCGGCCTCGATCTGGCGGATCAGGTCGTAGCCGTGCCCGGGCTTTTCCGAAAGCATGGCCAGCAGCAGCAACTTGAGATCGCCGGGGGCGAACACGCGGGGGCCACGGTCGCCGCGTTCACGGCCGTGCCGGCGCTCGAAGCCGTCATGGCGCTCGCCGCTGTCGCGGTGGGGTGGGTGATGGTCACGCATGGACTGTCTCCTGTCTGCGTTTCGATGTATCTAAAGATATTACTCAAGATATATCTTAACGCAAGACATGGAGATGATTATTTTTCGCATTTGGCGCTGATCTGTTTCGCCGGCAAGGCCGGCTCCTGCACGCAAGCGTGTGGTTGCTGCAGGCGGGCGAATGGCGTCAGGGCGTCGAAAGGTCTTGCGTTGCCACCAGCGGCGGCGTGCACAACGTGTTGCCCCCCGGCTGCAGGTATGGCAGCAGTATCGGCGCCATGCCCTTGAGCACCTGCACCGGCAACGCCGAGGTGAACTTGAATGCCTCGGCCGCGCGCCCCGGCACGAACGCCGTCAAGGTGCCGAAATGGTTGTCGCCCAGAAAGAACACGAACGTCGCGGTGCGGTTCAACGAACGCGAACCGATCAGCCGCCCGCCAGCACCGAAGCTCTCGATGCGGTTGTCCCCGGTGCCGGTCTTGCCGCCCATGGTCAGCAGGGTGCCATCGGGCAGCTTGAAGCTCCCCGACACCCGTCGTGCCGTACCGGCGTCCACCACCTGCGACATGGCCCCGCGCAGGGCCCGCGCCACTTCCACCGACAGCACCCGCTGGCCCCGGTCCGGGTCACCGGCCAGGCGCAGTTCATAGGGCGTGTCGGCGGCAAAGTGCAGGGTGTCGATACGCAGCACCGGCAGGCGCACGCCGTCGTTCTGGATGATGCCCACCAGCTCGGCCAGCGCCGCCGGGCGGTCGCCCGAGCTGCCGATGGCGGTGGCCAGCGATGGCACCAGGTGATCGAACGGGTAGCCCACGCGCTTCCAGCGCTGGTGAATGTCGAGGAACGCCTCGATCTCGACCATGGTACGGATACGGCTGTCACGGGCGCCCTTGTGCCGGCTCTTGAACAGCCAGCTGTAGACTTCCTGGCGTTCGAAATGGCTGGCCAGCACCGCGTCCTGAAAGCTTGCGGTGGGGTTCTTCAGCAGGTAGCCCAGCAGCCACAGGTCCAGCGGGTGCACCCGGGCGATGTAGCCCTGGTCGGGCAGGTCGTAGGTGCCCGGGCCGTAGGCGGCATACAGGCCTTCCAGACGCTGGTCGGTCAGTTGGTCCTTTTTCAGCGGTGGCCGCTTGGCCGCCCCTGGCTCGGCCTTCATGTGCGCGCGCACGAAGGCGTTGAAGGTGGCCTGGTCGGCCTCGGGGAACAGGTAGCGGTGCACGGCGGCCAGGCGGATCGGCGTGACCCGCAGGCTGTCGAGAAAGGTGTCCAGGCGTTCCTGCGAGGTCTTGCGCTGGTACTTCTTCCAGAACCGGCGCATGAAGTCGGTGCCCTCGCGGTCGGCGAAGCGGGCAAGGTACTCCTGGCGCCGCGGCTCGGCATCGTCCTTGAGCAACTTGCCGCTGTTGCCCGGTGCCGAATAGGTGCTGTAGCGCACCAGGTCGCGCATCAGGCGAATGAAGGGCAGGTTGATCGACTCGCGCAGGGCATCCTTGAGGGTCGGCATGCGGCCGTTGTCCTCGCGGCGAAAGTTGTTGAACACATGCATGCCGCCGCCGGTGAAAAAGGCTTCGCCGGGGCTGGCCGAATACTTGCGCTCCAGCGCCGCGTCGAGCATCGCGGTGATGTTGCGGTCCTTGTTGCGGGCCAGGTAATCCAGGGCCCAGCGGCTGATGAAGTCGGTGTCGGCCACCTCCACCTTGCTCAACTGGGCCGGGGTCATGTCGACGTACTTGTCGTGCAGCTCGGCGATGATTTCCAGGTACTGGGTCAGCACCCGCAACTTGGCGGTGGAGCCCAGCTCAAGCTTGCTGCCCTCGTTGATGTCGAACGGCTGGTCGGTGCTGTCGGTCTGTACCCGTACCCGCGAGCCGTCGGCGGTGCGTTCCAGCAGGGTGAAGCTGTAGCGCACCTGGGTGGTGCTGGTGGGGGTCAGCAGGCGTTCGCCGATCAGCCCCATCTGCGCCGCAAAGGCCGGGTCGGCGAGGCTCTTGAGGTACTCGCTGACCTGCCCCTGCAGGTCGGCCTGCAGCGTGCTGGTGGCCGACAGGTCGAGGCGGTCCAGGTCGTACAGCGGGCGCCCCAGCGCCGACGACAAGCGGCTGCGGGCCACGCTGATGCCCTTGTTGGTGACGATGGGCACGATGGTCGGCTGCGCCACCCAGTCGCGAAACACCACCTTGCTTGCCAGCGCGGCATCGGCCAGCGGGCGGTCGATGATGTTGTTGGCGGCCAGCAGGCGCACGTGGCTGTCGGTGAGGGTGGCCAGTTCGTTGCGACCCTTGGACAGAAAGTGCGACGGGCGGCGCTGGGCAATCATCAGCGACAGCACCTGGCGCAGTGCCAGGCCACGCGCGGCCAGGCTGGCCGGGTCGCTGTCGGTACTGGCCAGGGTCTTGTTGACCTCGGCAAAGTCGGCGCCGTACCACACCCGCAGGCCCTCGGCCATGCCGTGCACTTCGCCGTGGCCGGGCACCGCCGACAGCGGCACGCTGTTGAGGTAGTCGCGCACGATGCGCTGGCGTGCGCCCAGGGTCTGCGGCCCGTCCTGGTAGGCGCGCACGCTGGCCGAAATCATCTGGCGCAGTTTCTCGCTGCCCGACACCGTGAGGCCATCGGGGGAGTGGCGGTATTTTTCCAGCTGCGTGGCCAGCGTGCTGCCGCCGGCCGACTGGCCGGGCAGGGCCAGGTGCTTGGCGACCTGACTGTAGGCGGCCATGGCGAAGCGCGGCCAGTCCACCGCCGGGTTGCTGCGCGGATCGGCGGGGTCGAGCAGGTCGCGGTTCTCGATGAACAGCAGGCTGTGCACGATCACCGGCGGGATCGAGGCGAAATCCGGGTACAGGTGCTGCGGGTAATGGAACTGGTACAGCGCGTCGCCCTTGCAGTCGGTGATCGACAGGCCGGCCTGGATCTTCTCGGTATAGGGCACGAAGAACCCGTGCTGCACATAGTTCATCAGCGCCGGCGAAAAACGCGCCTGCTCGACGATCACGTAATCGCGCTTGAACAGCCGCGGCAGGAACTCGCCCAGCGCGCTGTAGCCCAGGCGCTTGTCGAACGGGCCTTCGCCCGGGTAGATGACGGCATCGCTGGGGCCCTTGTGCATCGAATAGCTCAGGGTGGCGGCGAACTGGCTGAACTCGCGCGCCTGCAGGCGCGAGGTGTGCATTTCACGGGCGATCGCCAGGCCCAGCAGTACCAGGGCCCCCAGCACCAGCAGGCCGAACAGCCACCAGCCATAGCGCCGGCGGGGACGTTTGGGCAATGCGGGAGTATCCGGTTGTTCTGCGGCAGCCTGCGTCTTGTCTGGTTCCGTTTGCCACTGTGCGCCCATAGTGTTCAGCCCGGCTGCGTATGTTCGTCTCGCTTGCCTGAAGCTTAGACGCTGGTCGCAATTGATGAAAAATTTGTGGGTTGCCAGCGGCAGGTTCGCCAATCACGGCGCGAACATGCGCCTTTGGTGCAAGGTTGTGTTGCCCCGTTTTGGTGCTATGTTAGCCGCCCGGTTGACACCCGCACGGCCAAGCGCGGGTAATGCCACTCCGAATAAGCGGTAATTGCCGAGAGTTCTCGCCAAATATCGGGGTTTATATAGTGAAAAGCCCTGTAGCGGCCTTCCTATACTGCTCGCCCCTTTCGCTCGGCCGGTGCTCCGCGCCCCGGTCGACGTGCTTGCCCACAAGGTGAGCCCGGCGCGGCGAAACAGCAGCCTATCGGCGCTGTACAGCCTGCACGAAGGGTTATATCCAATAACAAAATGAGGTTGTATTCCTATGCCAGTCGGCAACCACCCTTCTCATGGTGAGACCGCCCAGGGCGGCCCACTCAAGCGGGAACTCGGCGAACGTCACATTCGCCTGATGGCGCTGGGCGCCTGTATCGGTGTCGGGCTGTTCCTCGGTTCGGCCAAGGCCATCGAAATGGCCGGGCCGGCGATCATGCTGTCCTACATCATCGGCGGCCTGGCGATCCTGGTGATCATGCGCGCGCTGGGCGAGATGGCCGTGCACAACCCGGTGGCCGGGTCCTTCAGCCGCTACGCACAAGACTACCTGGGCCCGCTGGCGGGCTTTCTGACCGGCTGGAACTACTGGTTCCTGTGGCTGGTGACCTGTGTCGCCGAGATCACCGCGGTGGCCATCTACATGGGCATCTGGTTCCCGGACGTACCGCGCTGGATCTGGGCCCTGGCGGCGCTGGGGAGCATGGGCGCGATCAACCTGGTGGCGGTGAAGGCCTTCGGCGAGTTCGAATTCTGGTTCGCCCTGATCAAGATCGTGACCATCATCGCCATGGTGCTGGGCGGCATCGGCGTGATCGCCTTCGGCTTCGGCAACGACGGTGTGGCGCTGGGCATCTCCAACCTGTGGAGTCACGGCGGCTTCATGCCCAACGGCGTGACCGGCGTGCTGATGTCGCTGCAGATGGTGATGTTCGCCTACCTGGGCGTGGAGATGATCGGCCTTACCGCCGGTGAAGCGCGCAACCCGCAAAAGACCATCCCGCAGGCCATCGGCTCGGTGTTCTGGCGCATCCTGCTGTTCTACGTCGGCGCGCTGTTCGTGATCCTGTCGCTGTACCCGTGGAACGAGATCGGCAGCCAGGGCAGCCCGTTCGTGATGACCTTCGAGCGCCTGGGCATCAAGACCGCAGCCGGCATCATCAACTTCGTGGTGATCACCGCGGCGCTGTCGTCGTGCAACGGCGGTATCTTCAGTACCGGGCGCATGCTCTACAGCCTGGCGCAGAACGGCCAGGCCCCGGCCAGCTTTGCGCGCACCTCGCGCAACGGCGTGCCGCGCAATGCACTGCTGCTGTCGATCGGCGCGCTGCTGTTGGGCGTGCTGGCCAACTACCTGGTACCTGAAAAGGTCTTCGTGTGGGTGACCTCGATCGCCACCTTCGGCGCGATCTGGACCTGGGTGATGATCCTGCTGGCGCAACTGCGCTTTCGCGCCGGGCTGAGCCAGGCCGAACGGGCCGCGCTCAAGTACCGCATGTGGCTGTGGCCGCTGAGTTCCTACCTGGCCCTGGCGTTCCTGATCCTGGTGGTCGGCCTGATGGCCTACTTCGAGGAAACCCGCGTGGCGCTGTTCATCGGCCCGGCGTTCCTTGTAATGCTGACGGTGCTGTACCACGTGTTCAAGCTGGCGCCCAAGGGCGACAGTGAAGCAGTGGCGGCATCCAGCGCATCCTGATGTACACAACCCCGGCCCAGGCCGGGGTTTTTATGTGGCTGTACTGCCCCTTCGCCGGCAATGCCGGCTTCTGCAGGTGAGGAGTCGGCAACGCCGTTACGCCGCTTCGGCGTTGGGCTCGAAACTGTCTGCCCGCGCCATCTGCCACATCCGCGAGTAGAACTCGCCGTTCACCTCGCCGGTAAGCAGTTCACCCGGCTTGAGGAACACGTGCAGCTGCGAGAACAGCTTGATCTCGGTGGCCGACATGCGCCGCACCAGGTGCTTGGCCTCCAGCTGCGAGGGGTGATCCAGCCCGGCGGCGGCGAGCATCTCGGCCAGCGCCTTGAGCGTGTTGCGGTGGAAGCTGAACACCCGCTGCGCCTTGTCCGGCACCACCAGCGCCCGCTGGCGCAGGCCGTCCTGGGTGGCCACGCCGGTCGGGCACTTGTTGGTATGGCAGCTTTGCGACTGGATGCAGCCGATGGCGAACATGAAGCCGCGCGCCGAGTTGGCCCAGTCGGCACCGATGGCCAGCACGCTGGCGATATCGAACGCACTGACGATCTTGCCGCTGGCGCCCAGCTTGATCTTGTCGCGCAGGTTCAGCCCCACCAGGGTGTTGTGCACGAACAGCAGCCCTTCGCGCAGCGGCACGCCGATGTGGTCGGTGAACTCCACCGGCGCGGCGCCGGTGCCGCCTTCCTTGCCGTCGACCACGATGAAGTCGGGCAGGATGCCGGTCTCGAGCATGGCCTTGGCAATGCCCATGAACTCCCACGGGTGGCCCAGGCAGAACTTGAAGCCGACCGGCTTGCCGCCGGACAGCTCGCGCAGCTGGGCAATGAACTGCATCAGCTCGATGGGGGTGGAGAACGCGCTGTGGCGCGACGGCGAGATGCAGTCTTCGCCCATCATGATGCCGCGGGTGTCGGCGATTTCCTGGGTCACCTTGTGCTTGGGCAGGATGCCGCCGTGGCCGGGCTTGGCGCCCTGGCTCATCTTGATTTCGATCATGCGCACCTGCGGGCTGCTGGCCTGCTGCGCGAAGCGCTCGGGGTCGAAGCGACCGTCCGAGGTGCGGCAGCCGAAGTAGCCGCTGCCCAGTTCCCAGGTCAGGTCGCCGCCATGTTCGCGGTGGTAGGGGCTGATGCTGCCCTCGCCGGTGTCATGTGCGAAGTTGCCGAGCTTGGCGCCCTGGTTGAGGGCGCGAATGGCGTTGGCGCTGAGCGAGCCGAAGCTCATGGCCGAGATGTTGAACACCGAGGCCGAATAGGGCTGGGTGCACTGCGGGCCGCCGACGATCACCCGAAAGCTCTCGGGGTCGCTGAGCGGTGCCGGGCGCATGGAGTGGCCGATGAACTCGAAGCCCGACTGGTAGACGTCGATCAGGGTGCCGAACGGCTTGTCGGCGGTTTCGTTCTTGGCCCGCGAGTACACCAGCGAGCGCTGGGCGCGGGAGAAGGGCAGCGCATCGCTGTCGGATTCGAGCAGGTACTGGCGGATTTCCGGGCGGATGCCCTCCACCAGGTAGCGGATATTGCCCAGAATCGGGTAGTTGCGCCGCACCGCATGGCGGCTCTGCAGCAGGTCGAACAGTCCCAGCAGGCTGAGCAGGCCGGTGACCAGGGTGAAGGGCCACAGCCAGTCGTGGTGCAGGAACGGCAGGCTGGCGAGGGTGAACACGACACACGCGGCGAAGAAGGCATAACGGCTGAGGAGGGAGAGGCTCATGCGGGTTCCTTTTGCAGGCAATCCAAGACCTTATATCGAATGGGGGATTGGATGCCAGTGAACCCATCAAGACAGCGTTGCGGCCTTCGCCGGCAATGCCGGCTCCTGCACACACCGCAAAGCTTCGGGATCAGTGATGGACATCGCGCACCACCCGCTCACGCAGCGCCGCATCCTCCTGCACCCAGTACTGCGCCTTGCCCGCCACCCGCGCCGCCACCGCCACGCCGTCGCGGTACACCACCCGGTTGCCGCTCACCGCTGCCACCTTGCTGCCGGGCAGCAAGGTGCCCACCAGGTTCAGCGGGTCGCTGGCACTCACCGCCACCAGGCTGCCATCCAGCGGGCGCCTGCGTACTTCGCGCAATACGCCGATGGCCTCGGGCAAGGCGAACTGTTCGCCGGCCAGCCCGCTGATGAAGCGACCGCCACGGATCTCGCCACGCGCCTCCAGGCGGTGCAACGTGCGCAGCAGGTCCCGCCAGCTCGGCAGCCAGTCGGCCTCGCGTTCGAGCAGCCGCCAGCACACCACGCCATAGCGGCGCAGCAGGGTCAGGGCCACCTGTTCCAGGGCGTCCTCGGCCGGCGTGCCGGCGCGGCGCAGCAATGCCCAGCGCCCGGCGTCCTCCATGCCGCCACTGAATGCCCCGCGACCGCGCCGATGGCTGCGTGCCTGGCGCTTGCTGGCGGGGGTGATCAGTGCACGCAGGCCGGCAAAGCTGTCGGCACTGATCTGCCCGGCCGCCACCAGTTCCTGCAGGGCTGTCTCCAGCTCGCTGGGCAACAGGCGTGCCTCGTCGCGCAGCTCATCGAAAAACAGTGCGCCGTGCTCGCTGAGCGCGGCCAGCACACGTTGCGCGCGGGGCGACGGTGCCGGGGCGTCGTCGGTGGCGGCCAGTGCTCGCCACAACCCCAGCCGCGCCCGTGGCAACAGCACGACAGGGGTGCTGCGCAGGGTACTGGCCGCAGCCTTGCCCGAAGGGGCCAGGCGAGCCCACACGAACTTGCCGGCCCGGCAGGCATCGTCCAGCCACTGCCCGCTGTAGTCGCGCAGCCGGCTCGGCAGCAGGTCGCTTTCCCAGGCCGAGGCCGCTGCGGCGAAGCCTTCCAGTTGGGTCAGCGCCTCGCCCAGCGCCGCCGGGCCTTCCAGCCGGGTGCCGGGCGAAAGGTGCTGCCAGTCGAACAGAAAGCGCATGAAGTCCTGCAGGCTGACCGGCTCGATTTCGCGGCGCAGGCGCTTGAGCGTGTAGCGGTGGATGCGCGCCAGCAGGTGGCGTTCGCACCATTGTTCAGGGGTGTGGCCCGGGCTGAAGTGCCCGCGCATCACATAGCCCTCGGCTTCCAGGCGCAGCATGGCCTGCTCGACCTGTGAGGGGCTCAGGCACAGCGGCGCGCCGATCTCGCTGCTGGTCAGCGGGCCGAAGCCGCTCAGGCGCGCGCGCAGCAGTTCCACGGCAGCACTGTCGGCATCGATGGGCTGATCGAACCCGGGCAATGGGGTGGGCGCCGCTTGCGGGTACAGCGCCAGCAGCCACGGCAGGCGTTCGCGGGCCAGCCACAGGCCGCCACCCTGCGGCAGCTTCAGGTGGCAGGCGCGTGCGCCGGCGGCCAGTTGCTGCAGCCATGCCAGCCAGCCCGGGTTGGCCTGCACCTCGGCATCGCACACGGCCGCCAGGCTCATCAGTGCCTCGTGCATTTCGTCGGTGCCGCCGGGCAACGGCCAGGCCTCGGCACGCACTGCGGCAATCGCCTGCGGATCCAGTGCGCCCAGGTCGTCGGCACTTTGCGGGTCGCTCCAGCGCCGGTTGAGCACGGCCTGGGTGCGCCGCTCTTCCAGCGGTGCGTCATCGAGAAAGGCGTATGGACGTGCATTCAGGATCGCCGCCGCCAGGGGCGAAGGCGCCGGCAGGTCGCGGCAGATCAGGCGGATGCGCTTGTCTTCGATGCGCCGCAGCAGGTTCACCCAGCCCTCGCAATCCATCGCCTCGTGCAGGCAGTCGTCGAGGGTCTGCTCCACCAGCGGGTGGTCGGGAATCTCGCGCTCGCCGACGATGTTTTCCAGGCACGCCAGCTGGTCGGGGAACACGGCAGCGGTGAGGTCTTCGCTTTTCATGCGCTGGATCTGCGGGGCGACCTTGCGCCCGCCGGCATAGCGCGGCAGTGCCAGCGACACCCCGGCGTTCCAGCGCCAGCGCACGCCGAACAGCGGCGCATCGAGCACGGCCTGGGTCAGCAGGTGCTCGGCACTGGCGCTGGAAATGTAGCGCCACACCTCTTCCAGGGCAAAACTGTGGCCGGCCGACAGCGACAGGATCAGCGCATCCTCGCTGGCTGCCGCCTGCAACTCGAAATTGAAGGTGCGACAGAAGCGCTTGCGCAGTGCCAGCCCCCAGGCGCGGTTGATGCGGCTGCCGAAGGGCGAGTGGATGATCAGTTGGGTACCGCCGGACTCATCGAAAAAGCGCTCCATGATCAGGGTGTCCTGCGAGGGTAGGGCGCCGAGGGCCTGGCGGGTGCGGGCCAGGTAGTCGAGCAGTTGCTCGGCGCTGTCCGCGTTCAGCCCGAGCGTGGCGTGCAGCCAGGTCAGCAGCGGTTGCAACTGGCCGCCGCTGGTATCCAGGCGCTGGTCGATTTCGGCTTGCAGGCGTGCCACCGCGAAGGACAGCTCGTCGCTGCGCCCCGGCGCCTCGCCCAGCCAGAAGGGGATGGTCGGCGGTTGCCCGTGGGCATCCTCTACCCGTACCTTGCCGGCCTCCACGCGCAGGATGCGGTACGACGCGTTGCCCAGCTGGAATATGTCGCCGGCGATGCTCTCCACCGCGAAGTCTTCGTTCACGCTGCCGATGTTCAAGGCCTGGGGTTCAAGCAGCACGCGGTAGTCGGCGTTGTCCGGTATCGCCCCGCCACTGGTCAGGGCGGCCAGCTGGCTGCCGCGCCTTCCACGCAACTGGGCACTGACCGCATCGCGGTGCAGGTACGCGCCGCGCACGCCCTGGCGCCCGCTGTAGCCTTCGGCGAGCATGCGCAGCAGGGCCTGGTAATGTGCCTGGTCGAGATTGGCGTAGGGCATCGCGCGGGTGAGGCACGCAAACAGCGCCTGTTCGTCCCAGGGCTGGCAACTGACCTCGGCGACGATCTGCTGGGCCAGCACGTCCAGCGGTGCGTTGGGGATATGCAGCTCGTCCAGCTCGCCACGGCGCACGCAGTCGAGCAGGGCCACGCACTCGATCAGCTCGTCGCGGGTGGTAGCGAACACACGACCCTTGGGGGTGCCGTCCACCTGGTGGCCGGAGCGGCCAACCCTCTGCAGCAGCGCGGCAATCGAGCCAGGCGAGCCGATCTGGCACACCAGGTCGACCTCGCCGATGTCGATGCCCAGCTCCAGCGAGGCGGTGGCCACCAGCACCTGCAGCTCGCCGCGCTTGAGACGCTGCTCGGCGTCGAGGCGAAATTCCTTGGCCAGGCTGCCATGGTGCGCGGCCACCGCCTCGCGCCCCAGGCGCTCGCTCAGGTGGCGCGCCAGGCGCTCGGCCAGGCGCCGGGTGTTGACGAACACCAGGGTGGTGCGATGCTCGCGGGCCAGTTGCGCGAGGCGATCGTAGACCAGCTCCCACACATCGTTGGCCATCACCGCGCCCAGTGGCGTGCGCGGTACCTCGATGGCCAGGTCGCGCTGGCGCGCATGGCCGATATCCACCAGGGCGCAGGGGCGCTGATGGCCCACCAGGTACTGCGCCACCCGCTCGATCGGACGCTGGGTGGCCGACAGGCCGATGCGCCGCAGCGGGCGCTGGCACAGCGCCTGCAGGCGTTCCAGGCTCAACGCCAGGTGGCTGCCGCGCTTGTTGCCGGCCACGGCGTGGATCTCGTCGACGATTACCGTGTGCACCGAGGCCAGGCCCTGGCGCCCGGACGTCGAGCCGAGCAGCACGTACAGCGACTCGGGGGTGGTCACCAGGATATGCGGGGGCTGGCGGCGCATGGCCGCGCGTTCCTTCTGCGGGGTATCGCCGCTGCGCACTGCGGTGCGCAGGGTAGGGGTGGGCAGCCCGAGGGCGGCCAGTTCGGCGCTGATACCGGCCAGGGGGGCCTGCAGGTTGAGCTGGATGTCGTTGGACAGCGCCTTGAGCGGCGAGACGTACACCACCAGCGTCTGTTCGGGCAGCTCGCCGCCGGCTTGCAGGGCCTGGGTGAAGAGTTCGTCGAGGACCGCGAGGAACGCGGTGAGGGTCTTGCCGGAGCCGGTGGGGGCCGCCACCAGCAGCGATTGCCCGCTGCGGATCAGCGGCCACGCCTGGGCCTGGGCGGCGGTCACCGTGGCGAAACGGTGCTGGAACCAGGCACGGACGGCGGGGTGGAAGCCGTCGAGTACCGGGTGATTGCGGGCGGGCAGGTTCATCAGCTGTTTATGCGGTCGTTGCGCCCTGGTTGCAAGGGGCTTTCGTCAGGCTGCTGCGGCCGCTTCGCCGGCAAGATTGAAAGCCCTGCGCCAGCATGTGATCCTAGCGCGCCTTCCCCGCCACGAGCCGCCCACCATGAGCAAAACCATCCGTATCGCCGCTGCCCTGTTGCTCGACGCTCAGGGCCGAACCCTGTTGGTACGCAAGCGCGGCACCCTGGCCTTCATGCAGCCTGGCGGCAAGATCGAACCCCACGAGCAACCCGTGGATGCCCTGGCCCGCGAGCTGTTCGAAGAGCTGGGCCTGCGCATCGACCCGCAGCAGGCGCAGTACCTGGGCCAGTTCAGCGCACCGGCGGCCAACGAGCCGGGTTTCGAAGTGCAAGCCGAGCTGTTTCAGTTGCACACCGACCTGACGCTTGAACCCGCAGCGGAAATCGAGGAAGCCTGCTGGGTCGACGCCCACCAGGTGGATCACCTCGAACTGGCGCCGCTGACCCGCGACCTGATCCTGCCGCTGCACCTGCAACGGGCCGCGCAATGATCCCGCTGCACGAATGGCTGCTGTTCAGCGGCGCCGCGCTGCTGATGGTACTGACCCCCGGGCCGAACATGATCTACCTGATCTCGCGCTCGATCTGCCAGGGCCGCATGGCCGGCGTGACGTCGCTGATCGGTGTGGTGGGCGGGTTTCTGGTGCACATGACGGCCGCAGCTGTGGGCCTCACCGCGTTGTTCATGGCCGTGCCGCTGGGTTACGACCTGCTGCGCTGGGCCGGTGCCGGCTACCTGCTGTGGATGGCCTGGCAGGCGGTCAAGCCGGGTGCGCGCTCGCCGTTCGAGCCCCGTGAGGTGGCCCCGGATTCACCGGCGCGGCTGGTGACGATGGGGTTTCTGACCAGCGTGCTGAACCCCAAGGTGGCGGTGTTCTACCTGTCGGTGCTGCCGCAGTTCATTTCGCCCGAACACGGCTCGGTGCTGGCGCAGAGCCTGACCCTGGGCCTGGGCCTGACCCAGATCGGCGTGAGCTTCACCGTGAACCTGCTGATCGCACTGTTCGCCGCCGGCCTGTCGGCCTGGTTCGCGCGCTACCCGCTGTGGCTGATGTTGCAGCGCTACGTGATGGGCTTTGTGCTGGCGGCCCTTGCGCTGCGCCTGGTGCAGGAACAACGCAAACTGGCTTGATGCTTGCCGCTTGAACCTTCAGCGCACCGCACTGACCCCATCCAGGGTTGAGAACGAGGTGTCCTTGGCGGTCAGCAGAAAGTCGCGCATATACGGTGCATCGAGCATGTCGCTGCGCACTGCGGCGTACAGCGTGGCGAACAGGCCCTTCTCACCCAGGCGCTTGCCCTTCACGTAGCCGCGCGAGCTGTACTCGTGCAGGGCCCAGTGCGGCATGCCGCACACCCCGCGTCCGCTGGCCACCAACTGCATCATCATCACCGTCAGCTCGGCGGTGCGCACCTGCCCGGGCTCGATGTCGGCAGGCTCCAGAAAGCGCGTGAAGATGTCCAGGCGGTCGCGTTCCACCGGGTAGGTGATCAGGGTTTCCGTGGCCAGGTCCTGCGGCACCACGTAGGGCCTGGAGGCCAGTACGTGCTGGTTGGCCACCGCCAGCATCGCCTCGTAGGTGAACAGCGGCACGTAGGTGATACCGGTCAGCTCCAGCGGGTCGGAGGTCACCACCAGGTCCAGGTCGCCACGGGCCAGGGCCGGCAGCGGGGCGAAGGCGAAGCCCGAGGCCAGGTCCAGCTCCACCTCTGGCCAGGCATCGCGGAACTGGTCGATGGTGGGCATCAGCCACTGGAAGCAGCTGTGGCACTCGATGGCCATGTGCAGGCGCCCGGCAGTGCCGCCGGCCAGGCGCGCGATGTCCCGTTCGGCGCCGCGCAGCAGCGGCAGGGTGGCGTCGGCCAGTTGCAGCAGGCGCAGGCCGGCGCTGGTGAAGCGGATCGGCTTGGTCTTGCGGGTGAACAGCTGCATGCCCAGGCGTTCTTCGAGTTCCTTGAACTGGTGGGACAACGCCGACTGGGTCAGGTGCAGGCGCTCGGCGGCCTCCACCAGGCTGTCGGCTTCGCGCAGGGCGTGCAGGGTCTTGAGGTGGCGAATTTCCAGCACCAGGGTGCTCCATGAACAGAATTTGATGGATGAGACAATTCGTTGAGTTTGTCTCATGTTGACGATGCTGTCGACCGCCCGGCAGTTGTCATCAAACGGTCACCGATCTGTGGCAGCGCGCCGGCATGAACTTCATCAGACTCGCGCTTTACTGGCGAACTGCACTCTGGTGTTTCTTTCATGCGGGCATTCCTGTTTCTGGTGGCGCTGTGCAGCGCCTTTTCTTCGTTCGCGGCGCCTCGCTGCGACATCACTTCAGCTATCCGATACGCCGAGGCGGGGCCGGTCAGCCTGGCCTATCAGAGCATCGGGCGTGACAGCGACCCGGCCCTGCTGCTGGTCATGGGCCTGGGCGGCCAGTTGATCCACTGGCCCGACGAGGTGGTACTTGCGCTGTGCCAGCAGGGCTTCAGGGTGATCCGCTACGACAACCGCGACGTCGGCCTGTCGCGCTGGAACCAGCCCCCCGCCCAGGCCAACCTGACGGTCGAGGCGCTGCGCTACCGGCTCGGCCTGCCGGTGGCGGCGCCCTACAGCCTGAGCGACATGGCCGCTGATGGCCTGGCGCTGATGGATGCGCTGCACGCGCAGCGCTTTCATGTGCTGGGGGTGAGCATGGGTGGAATGATTGCCCAGCACCTGGCGGCGATGGCGCCCGAGCGGGTCGAGAGCCTGACCCTGATCATGTCCAGTTCGGGTGCACAGGGGCTGCCGGCGCCTGCGCCGGCGCTGGTTCGGCAGTTGGCCCGGCGCGGTGCGCCGAATCGCCAGGTGGCCCTGGAGCAGCAGGCCGACCTGCTGGCCGCGCTGGGCAGCCCGCAGGTGCAGGATGATCGCCAGGCCCTGTTGCAGCAGGCCGCCACCGCCTACGACCGGGCCTTCAACCCCGAAGGCGTGCAGCGCCAGGTCATGGCCATACTTGCCGAGCCCAGCCGTGTCGAGCTGCTCGACAACCTGCGGGTACCGGCCCTGGTGGTGCACGGCACGGCCGACCCGCTGTTGCCGGTGATGCACGGCGTGCACCTGGCCGCGCACATCCAGGGCAGCCAGCTACGCCTGATACCGGGCCTGGCGCATCGCTTCCAGGAGCCGTTCAAGGCCCCGTTGCTGGCGGCGGTACTGCCTTACCTGAAGGCGCACCGCGAAGAGCTGGGCCATCTGGCCCAACGCTAGTGCAGGCGCACCCATACGCTGACCAGCACGGTGGCGGCGATCAGCCAGGCCACTGCCGCCAGCGCCAGTGACAGCTCCAGGCGCAGGCGGTCGACCAGCACGTACAGCGCGGCCAGGTAAACGAAGTAGGGGATGATCGACCACATGCCGAACACGATGGTGGCCTTCAGGTCCTCCAGCGAGCGGCCCTTGCCGATGATGTAGTGGGCAATCAGGGCAAAGGTGGGAAACAGCGGCACCAGCCCGGCCACGTAGTAATTGCGGGTCTTGGCCAGGGCCGCGATGATCAGCACCACCACGGCGCCCAGGCAGGCCTTGAGAATCATGTCCATCGAAACGCTCGCTCAGGCCAGGCCGTATTTTTTGACTTTGTCGAACAGGGTGGTCTTGGCCATGCCCAGCTCCTGGCTGGCCTGGCTGAGGTTGCCGCCGGTGCGCTGCAGCGCGTCGCTGAGCAGGTTGCGCTCGAAGGCCTCGACCGCCTCGGCAAAGCCAAGGCTCTGCGCCACATTGGCGCCGGCCTTCTTGAACGCCGGCAGGCCCAGGGCATGGCGTTCGGCCACGTTGCGCAGCTCGCGCACGTTGCCCGGCCAGTCATGGGCCATCAGGCGCGACAGGGTCTGGCTGTCCAGCGGCGGTGCCTCGCGGTCGAAGCGCAGGGCCGACTGCTGCAGGAAGTGCTCGAACAGTTGCAGGATGTCTTCGCGGCGCTCGCGCAGCGGCGGCAGTTCCAGGGTCACCACGTTGAGGCGGTAGTACAGGTCGCTGCGAAACTGGCCGGTCTGGCCGAGGGCATCCAGGTCCGATTTGGTGGCGGCGATCACCCGGCAATCCACCGCAATGCTCTGGTTCGAACCCAGGCGTTCCAGGGTGCGCTCCTGCAACACGCGCAGCAGCTTGATCTGCAGATTGAGCGGCATGCTCTCGACTTCGTCGAGAAACAGCGTGCCGCCGTTGGCGTGCTCGATCTTGCCGATGCGGCGCTTGCCGGCACCCGTGAAGGCGTTGGCCTCGTGGCCGAAGATTTCGGTCTCGAACAGGTTCTCCGGCAGGCCACCGCAGTTCAACGCCACGAAGGGCTGGCTCTGGCGCCGGCTGAAGTCGTGCAGGCAGCGCGCGACCAGCTCCTTGCCGGTGCCGGTCTCGCCCTCGATCAGCACATTGGCCGAGGTATCGGCGACGTTGGCGATCAGCTCGCGCAGGTTCTGCATGGCCGGCGAGCGGCCGATGATGCGCCCCTCCAGAGTGCTGCGCTCGGCCAGCTGGCGGCGCAGCGAGAACACTTCGCGGGCCAGGCCGCGCTGTTCCAGCGCCCGGCGCACCACATCCACCAGGCGCTCCGGCGAGAAGGGCTTTTCCATGAAGTCGTAGGCGCCGTTGCGCATGGCGCCCACGGCCATGTCGATGTCGCCGTGGCCGGTGATCAGCACCACCGGCAGGCTCTTGTCGCGGGCCTTGAGGCGGCTGAGCAGTTCCAGGCCATCGATGCCCGGCAGGCGGATATCGCTGACCACGATGCCGGCGAAATCATCGCCGATGCGCTCCAGTGCCTGTTCGGCACTGCCGACGCCTTCGCAGGCGATATCTTCCAGGGCCAGCGCCTGCTGGCACCCGAGCAACACATGCGGATCGTCTTCGACGATCAGGACGGTAAGGGGCGATGGGGTCATAGGGACTCGGCAGGTTCAGTGGGGGCATCGACCAGCGGCAGGCTGAGCACGAACGCGGTACCGCCGCTGGCGGGGTGTTCGACGTTCAGGGTACCGCCGGCTGCAGCGGCGAGGCTGGCCGACAGGGTCAGGCCCAGGCCCAGGCCGTGCTCGCCCGGTTTGGTGGTGAAAAACGGTTCGAACAGGTGCTTGCGCGCTTCATCGTCGATGCCATGGCCGTTGTCGCGCACGCGCAGGCGGTACTTGTCGCCCACCAGCTCGCCTTCGAGCCAGAGTTGCGGCAGCGGCACCGCGGCCATGGCATCCAGGGCGTTGCCGATCAGGTTGACCAGGATCTGCTCCAGGCGGGTCTGGTCGATGGTCAGTTGCTGGTCGGCGTACTCGAGGTGCAGTTTCAGGTGACAGCCCTCGATGCGCGCATTGAGCAGTTGCAGGGCGGCGGTCACGGCCTTTTCCAGCGAGGCCTGGCCACGGTCGTCGCCGCGCCGGGCGAACGAGCGCAGGCTGGCGGTGATACGGCCCATGCGGTCGATCAGTTCGTTCATGGTCAGCAGGTTGGCGCTGGCGGTTTCCAGCGCACCGCGCTGCAGAAAGCGCACGGTGTTGCCCGACAGGGTGCGCAGCGCCGCCAGCGGCTGGTTCAGCTCATGGGCGATGCTGGTCGACATCTGCCCGATGGCCGCCAGCTTGCCGGCCTGCACCAGTTCGTCCTGGGCATGGCGCAGGGTCTGCTCGGCGTGCCGGCGTTCGCGGATCTGGCCCTTGAGGCGTTCGTTGCTGGCACGCAGGTCGGCGGTGCGCTCGGCAATCTTGCGTTCGAGCTGGTTGTTGGCTTCTTCCAGCGCCTCGCGGGCGGCCAGGCGGGTGGCGATCACCTTGCGTCGCTCGTTCCAGGCTATCAGCAGGATCGCCAGCAGGGCGAAGGCCACGGCCACCAGCACGCCCTGGATCATCGATTCGTGGCGCAGGTCCTGCAGCGGGGTCAGCAGGGTGAAGTGCCAGGGCGTGTCGCTCAGGCGCCGGGTCTGGGCCAGGTAGGTGACCTTGCGGTTGCTGTCGCCCAGTTCGGCATTGGCCGGAAAGGTCAGCTTCTCGACCCCGTCGGCGAGCTTCTCGCGCGCCAGCGGCTGCAGTTCGTTGAGCGGGAACCAGTAGTACTGCAGGCTGCGCGCCAGGCGCTCCTTGATTTCCGGGGTCAGCGGGCGCACCGACTTCAGCCGCCGCGCCGGGTCGCTGGAGAGGATGATGATGCCGTTCTCGTCGCTGACGAAGGCTTCCAGGCGGGCTCGCTGCCAGCGCTCTTCGAGGGCTTCCAGGCGCACCTTGATCACCGCCACGCCGATGATCTTGCCGTGTTCCTCCAGGCCATGGGCCAGGTAGTAGCCAGGTTCGCCGGTGGTGCTGCCGATGCCGTAGAAGCGCCCGGGCTGGCCGCGCACGGCATTCTGGAAATAGGCACGGAACGAGAGGTCTTCGCCCAGGTAGCTGTCGACGTCGCGCCAGTTGCTGGTGGCCTGCACCCGGCCGGTGGTGTCGAGCACATAGATGGCGCGGCTGCGGCTGCGCCGGTTGAGCCCTTCGAGGTATTCGTTGACCGCCTGGCGCTGGTCGCCATCGGTGGAGTTCAGCAGGCTGGAGACGCTGTCTTCGAGTTCCAGCAGGCTGGGCAGGTAGGTGTACTTGCTGATCTCGCTCTCGACCGCGCGGGCATGCAGTTCAAGCTGACGCTCGCCGGTCTCGCTGAGGGTGCGGATGCCGTTGTGCTCGCTGATCAGGTAGCCGATCACACCCAGGCCGATCATCAGCAGCAGGACCAGTGGGGGCAGGAACAGGTGGCGGATCAGGCGAGGTTTCACGGCAAGGTCAGGCTTGGCTGGGCGAAAGAGCGTGGGATCGCATTTCATCACAGTGGCCTTGTCACGACCAGCGCCCTCTGCCCGGCGTGGGCCGGGCAGGGGCACCGGGCGGCATCAGTGCTGCAGGATCTTGCTGAGGAAGTGCTGGGTACGCTCGTCGCGCACGCTCTGGTCACCGAAGAACTCTTCCTTGGTGCAGTCTTCGATGATGTTGCCCTTGTCCATGAAGATCACCCGGTTGGCCACTTTGCGCGCAAAGCCCATTTCGTGGGTCACGCACATCATGGTCATGCCTTCGTGGGCCAGTTGCACCATCACGTCGAGTACCTCGCTGACCATTTCCGGGTCCAGTGCCGAGGTGGGTTCGTCGAACAGCATCACGATCGGATCCATGGCCAGGGCGCGGGCGATGGCCACGCGCTGCTGCTGGCCGCCGGAGAGCTGGCCGGGGTGCTTGTGCGCATGGGCCGACAGGCCGACGCGCTCGAGCAGTTGCAGGCCCTTCTTGGTGGCTTCTTCCTTGCTGCGGCCCAGCACCTTGATCTGCGCGATGGTCAGGTTCTCGGTGATGGTCAGGTGCGGGAACAGTTCGAAGTGCTGGAACACCATGCCGACCCGCGAGCGCAGCTTGGGCAGGTTGGTCTTGGGGTCGGCGATCGAGGTGCCGTCGACCACGATGTCGCCCTTCTGGAACGGTTCCAGCGCATTGACGCACTTGATCAGGGTGGACTTGCCCGAGCCAGACGGCCCGCACACCACCACCACTTCGCCTTTCTTGACCTCGGTGCTGCAGTCGGTCAGAACCTGGAAATCGCCGTACCACTTGTTGACGTTCTTGATGGAAATCATACGGTTATCCTTTTCTGCAGACGCTTGACCAGGAAGGAAGCGGAGAAGCTGATGACAAAGTACACGGCGCCGGCAAACAGCAGGAACTCGTTGGAGCGCCCGATGATGTCGCCACTGGCCCGTGCCGAGTTGAGGAAGTCCACCAGGCCCACGGTGTAGACCAGCGAGGTGTCCTGGAACAGGATGATGCTCTGCTGCAGCAGCAGCGGGGTCATCTTGCGAAATGCCTGGGGCAGGATGATCAGGCGCATGGTCTGCGCGTAGTTCATGCCCAGTGCCTGGGCAGCCGCCATCTGGCCCTTGGAGATCGACTGCACGCCGGCCCGCACGATTTCGCAGAAGTACGCCGCCTCGAACATCATGAATGCCACGACGCAGGAGGTGAACGCACCCACCGGGGTGTCTTCGCCGGTGATCCAGCGCAGCACGAACGGTACCGCCAGGTAGAACCAGGTGATCACCAGCAGCAGCGGGATGGAGCGAAAGTAGTTCACGTAGGCGCCGGCCAGGCGCGACAGCAGCTTGCTCGACGACAACCGCATCAGTGCCAGCACGGTACCCAGCGCGATGCCGCCAATGATGCCCATGAGCATCAGCTGCAGGGTCATCTTCATGCCGTTCCACAGGCCCGGCAGGGCTGGCACGATTCCACTGAAATCCATGTCCATTATTTACCCCCCACGGAGATCAGGCCCGGCACCGCGACTTTCTTCTCGACCAGGCGCATCAGCAGCATCAGCCCCATGTTCAGGGTGAAGTAGATCAGCGTGGCCAGGGTGAAGGCCTCGAACAGGTTGGCCGAGAACTCGGCGGTCTGCTTGGTCTGTGCCAGCAGCTCCATCAGGCCGATCAGCGACGCCACCGAGGAGTTCTTGAACACGTTCAGGAATTCGGAGGTAAGCGGCGGAATGATGATCCGGTAGGCTTGCGGCAGCAGCACGTTGTTGTAGATCTGCGGCAGGCTGAAGCCCATGGCGCGGGCAGCGGCTTCCTGGCCACGGGGCAGTGCCTGGATGCCGGTGCGCACCTGCTCGCACACCCGTGCAGCGGTGAACAGCCCCAGGCAGATGACCACGCTGATCAGCGCCGAGGTGGTCGGGTTGAGGTCCTGCTTGTACCACTCCTGCAGGCCTTCGGGCAGCAGGTCGGGTACCAGGAAGTACCAGATGAACAGCTGCACCAGCAGCGGCACATTGCGAAACAGTTCCACGTAGCACGTGGCGATACCCGACACCAGACGGTTCGGTACGGTACGCATGACGCCGAGCACCGAGCCCAGCAGCAGCGCAATGATCCAGGCGGCAACGGCGATCAGGATGGTCCAGCCCAGGCCGGTGATATACCAGTCCAGGTAGGTCTCGCTGCCAACGCCGGTGGACTTGAAAAAAACGCCCCAGTCCCAGTTGTAATTCATCGGGGTCTCCCCTCAGATCGGTTGTTTCACGGGCACCTTCGAGCATCCGGGGGCGCTGGGCGCCCTCGGATGAAAGGTTAGACACTAACTAGCTGGGGGTCAGGACTTCTTTTCGTCTGCAGCTTTGTCGGTAGGATTGGCGATCAGCGCCTTGAGCTCGTCGCTCATGGGGAACATCAGGTTCAGGCCTTTAGGCGGGATTGGCTGGTTGAACCACTTGTCGTAGATCTTGTTGATCTCACCCGACTTGTACAGGGCGACGATGGCGTCATCGACCGCTTTCTTGAACGGGGCATCGCCCTTGCGCACCATGCAGCCGTAGATTTCATAGGACTGCGGGGTACCGGTCACGGCCCAGTCGGTCGGCTTCTTGGCCTTGGCCATTTCGCCGGCGAGCAGGGCGTCGTCCATCATGAAGGCCACGGCGCGGCCGGACTCGAGCATCTGGAACGACTCGCCGTGGTCCTTGGCGGAGATGACGTTCATCTTCATCTGCTTGTCGGCGTTCATCGACTTGAGGATGCGCTCGGATGTGGTACCGGCGGTGGTCACCACGTTCTTGCCGGCCAGGTCCGGGAAGTCCTTGTAGGAGGAATCCTTTTTGGACAGCAGGCGGGTACCGATCTCGAAGATGCCGACCGAGAAGTCGACCTGTTGCTGGCGCTCGAGGTTGTTGGTGGTGGAACCGCACTCGACGTCAACGGTGCCGTTCTGCACCAGCGGGATGCGGGTCTGCGAGGTGACCAGGTTGTATTTGACCTTCAGGTCCGGCTTGTTCAGGTCCTTTTTCAGGGCCTCGACGATAGCCAGCTGGATGTCGTGGGAGTAACCGACGGGTTTGCCCGAAGCGTCGGCGATGTAGGAGAACGGGATGGAAGCGTCGCGGTGCCCCAGGGTAATGGTGCCCGAGTCGTTGATTTTCTTCAGGGTGCCGGTCAGTTCGGCGGCAAGGGCCGGCGTGCTGATCAAAGCGGTCGCCATGGCGGCGCCCAACAGATGGGGAACGATACGCATCAAATTTTCCTCGACGTTGTTTTTCTTATTGAGCCGTTGGCGGGCTCTTTCGTTCAGCGAACACAGCAATGAAGCGGTTGCGCATTCGGGTACTGAGTGTAGAGCATGACTCATGCCAAACTCTGATTTTGATCATAACCCCATGCAAATAGCGGCGGCGGGCATTTTTTGCCGGGGTATGGCGGGGGAGGGATGTCCGGGTTTCCGATTAAGGGCCAATGGTTCGTTCGGGAAACCGAACAGATAGTGCTTTAGTGGCCTCATCGCGGGTCAAACCCGCTCCCACTGGTTTGCTGACCTTGTGGGAGCAGGCTTGACCCGCGATGCGGTTTGGCGGTGTCAGGCCGCCTGAATGCGCCCGCGGCTCAGTTCTACCCGTTGCAGGTAAACCCGCAGAGCCTGTTGTTCGGCCGGGCTGGTGAAAAGCCCCAGCTTGGTGCGCCGCAGCAGGATATCGTCGGCGCTGACCGCCCATTCCTCGCTGCACAGGTAATCCACCTCGCGGGTGAACAACCCGCCACCAATCGCATCGCCCAGGTCGTCCGGGCCCTGGACGCCCTCGAGCAGGCGCCATACGCGGGTGCCGTAGGTCAGCGCCCAGCGCTTGGCGATATCCGCTGGCAGCCAGCCGAAGCGCGCGAGAATCTCGTCGCACAGCGCCTGCGGCGTGGTCATCTGTTCACCGCCCGGCAGGCTGGAGGTGGCGGTCCAGCTACCGGTCATCTGGGTGAAGTACGGCGCCAGCTCGGCCATGGCCGATTCGGCCAGCTTGCGGTAGGTGGTCAGCTTGCCGCCGAACACCGACAGCAGCGGCGCCTCGCCGGCAGACGCCGACAGGGCCAGGGTGTAGTCGCGGGTGACCGCCGAGGGGTTGTCCGACTCGTCGTTGCACAACGGGCGCACACCGGAATAGGTGCTGAGGATGTCGGCGCGGCCCAGCTGGTGGTTGAAGTGCGCGTTCACAACCTTGAGCAGGTAGTCGGTCTCGGCCTCGGTGATGCTCACCTGGGCCGGGTCGCCGCTGTACTCGCGGTCGGTGGTGCCGATCAGGGTGAAGCGCTCCAGGTACGGGATGGCGAACACGATGCGCTGGTCTTCGTTCTGCAGGATGTAGGCATGCTCGCCCTCGTACAGCCGGGGCACGATCAGGTGGCTGCCCTGAATCAGGCGAATGCCGTAGGGCGCCTCCAGCTTGAGGTCGTCCTTGATGAACCTGGCCACCCACGGGCCGGCCGCGTTCACCAGGGCGCGGGCCTGGATGGTCTGCTGGCTGCCGTCGGGGCGTTCGAGCTGCACGTTCCACAGCTTGCCCACGCGCCGTGCGCTGACGCAGCGGGTACGGGTGAGGATGTGCGCACCCAACTCACGCGCGGCCATGGCGTTGAGCACCACCAGACGGGCGTCGTCCACTGCACAGTCGGCGTATTCGAAACCGCGGGTGATGGCCGGCTTGAGCGGGTTGCCCGGGCCGAAGCGCAGGCTGCGCGAGGCGCCCAGCTGCTTGCGCTTGCCCAGATGGTCATACAGGAACAGGCCGGCGCGGATCATCCAGGCCGGACGCAGGTGCGGCTGGTGCGGCAGCACGAAGCGCATCGGCTTGACGATATGCGGCGCCTTGGCCAGCAGCACTTCGCGTTCTGCCAGCGCTTCGCGCACCAGGCGGAACTCGTAGTGCTCCAGATAGCGCAGGCCACCGTGGATCAGCTTGCTGCTGGCCGAGGACGTATGGCTGGCCAGGTCGTCCTTCTCGCAGAGCAGTACCGACAGGCCGCGTCCGGCCGCATCGGTGGCGATACCGACGCCGTTGATGCCGCCACCGATCACGGCAACGTCGTAGATTTCGGCAAGGGCGGGCAATGGCGAGCTGGACTGGGACACGAGGCGGCCTCTGATTTCTATCGAATATGAACATTAATGTTCGTTTGCGAAAATGGTAGCGCAACAAAATGGCGCCCGCCAGTCGCTTTCAATAGAAAATACTGATCGGATGATAAATAAATGAAAAATTATGAACATTCGAGCGACCCCCGTTGCGAGGGCCGCGATGGCGCTACACCACGTCCAGGCGGATCTTGTGCTGGTTGAGCAACTGGGCGAGGGCGGCGACGGGAGGCTGGTCGGTCACCAGGCAGTCGATCAGGCTGATCGAGCCCAGGCGCACCATGGCGTTGCGCCCGAACTTGCTGGAGTCGGCGGCGAGGATCACCTGGCGCGCATTGGCGATGATGGCCTGGGACACGCGCACTTCCTGGTAATCGAAGTCGAGCAGGCTGCCGTCTTCATCGATGCCGCTGATGCCGACCAGGGCGAAGTCGACCTTGAACTGGTTGATGAAGTCGACGCTGGCCTGCCCGACCACACCGCCGTCGCGGCGCACGTTGCCGCCGGCCAGCAGTACTTCGAAATCGTCCTTGGCGCTGAGGATGGAGGCCACATGCAGGTTATTGGTGATGATCTTCAGGTGGTTGTGGTTGAGCAGGGCGCGGGCGATGGACTCGGTGGTGGTGCCGATGTTGATGAACAGCGAGGCGTGATCGGGGATCTGCGCGGCGATGGCTTCGGCGATACGCTGCTTTTCGTCGCGCATCTGGTCGGCACGCATGGCGTAGGCGGTGTTCTCGATGCTCGAGTCATAGGCCGCGCCACCGTGATAGCGGCGCAGCAGGTTCACTTCGGCCAGCTGGTTGATGTCACGGCGGATGGTTTGCGGGGTTACAACGAACAGCTGCGCCATTTCCTCGATACTGACATAGCCGCGTTCGCGGACCAGCTCGAGAATTTGTTGTTGGCGAGGGGGCAGATTCATGGGCGGTCCTTTTGGGCTGCCGGGCAAATCTGCATGTTGCCGCAGGATGGGGGCGGGCGCCAGCGCGGGGCTGGCTGAAACGATCCTGTGGGCGCCTCGCCAGCAAGGCTGGCGCCTACAGTGTAGGCGCCAGCCTTGCTGGCGAAGAAGCCTGCGCAGGTTTTATTCCTCGTGCGGTTCCCAGTCGCGGGTACGGTCCACCGCCTTCAGCCAGCCGGCGTACAGCTTCTCTTTCTGCGCCTCCTCCAACTGCGGAGTGAACTCGCGCTCGATGATGGCCTTGCCGCGCAGCTCGTCCAGCCCGCTCCAGAAGCCACATGCCAGGCCGGCCAGGTAGGCGGCGCCGAGCGCAGTGGTTTCGCGCATCTGCGGGCGTTCCACGCAGGTGCCGAGAATGTCGGCCTGGAACTGCATCAGGAAGTTGTTGGCCACCGCGCCACCATCCACCCGCAGTGCGCTCAGGCGCTCGCCGCAATCCTGCTGCATGGCGTCGAGCACGTCGCGGGTCTGATAGGCGATCGACTCCAGCGCGGCGCGGATGATGTGGTCGACCTTGACCCCGCGGGTCAGGCCGAACAGGGCGCCACGCGCGTACGGGTCCCAGTACGGCGCACCCAGGCCGGTGAATGCCGGCACCAGGTACACGCCGTTGCTGTCCTTGACCTTGCTGGCGAAGTACTCGGTGTCGTGGGCGTCGTTGACGATCTTCAGCTCATCACGCAGCCACTGCACGGTCGAGCCGCCGTTGAAAACCGCGCCTTCCAGGGCATAGGCCACTTCGCCGCGCGGGCCGCAGGCAATGGTGGTCAGCAGGCCATGGGACGACTGCACGGCCTTGTCGCCGGTGTTCATCAGCAGGAAGCAGCCGGTGCCATAGGTGTTCTTGGCCTGGCCCGGCTCCACGCACATCTGGCCGAACAGCGCAGCCTGCTGGTCGCCGGCGATGCCGGCAATGGCGATGCCGCTCTTGGTGTGGCCGTACACCTCTGACGACGAGCGTACCTGGGGCAGCATCTGCTTCGGGATGCCCAGCACCTGCAGCATCTTCTCGTCCCATTCCAGGGTGTGGATGTTGAACATCAAGGTGCGCGAGGCGTTGGTGTAGTCGGTGACATGCACCTTGCCGCCGGAGAACTTCCAGATCAGCCAGGTATCCACGGTGCCGAACAGCAGCTCGCCGCGTTCGGCGCGCTCACGCACGCCGTCGACGTTGTCCAGGATCCACTTGAGCTTGGTGCCCGAGAAGTACGGGTCGGTGACCAGGCCGGTGGTTTCGCGAATGTAGTCCGCGTGGCCGTCACGCTTGAGCTGCTCGCAGATCTCGGTGCTGCGTCGGCACTGCCAGACGATGGCGTTGTACACCGGGCGACCGGTTTCGCGGTCCCACACCACGGTGGTCTCGCGCTGGTTGGTGATGCCGATGGCCGCCACCTGGTCGTGGCTCAGGCCCGCCTGGGCCAGTGCTTCGACCATGGTCGCGCTCTGGGTGGCGAAGATCTCCATCGGGTCGTGCTCGACCCAGCCGGCCTGGGGGTAATGCTGGGCGAACTCGCGCTGCGAGGTGCCGACCACGTTGGCGTCACGGTCGAAGATGATCGCGCGTGAACTGGTCGTGCCCTGGTCCAGGGCAATGATGTAGTGCTTGTTCGGGGTGTCGGTCATGGTGTGGGCCTTGCACTCGAAAAGGTGGAAGTCGGGGCAGGGCGAGCCTGGCTCGCCGGTTCGGCATCAGGAGGCCTGGGTCTTGCCCCGAGCGTTGTCGTCGGTCTGGGCGTTCGCGCCGTCTGCCGTGGGCAAGTTGCGCGCGATCACGCCGCGATACAGGGCGGCACCCACGCTTGCACCTATGATCGGCGCAATGATGGGAACCAGGAAATAGGGAATGTCACGTGCGCCAGTAAAGGCCACGTTGCCCCAGCCGGCCAGGAAGGTCATGAGCTTGGGGCCGAAGTCGCGCGCCGGGTTCATCGCAAAGCCGGTCAGCGGGCCCATGGCACTGCCGATCACCGCGATCAGCAGGCCGATCAGCAGTGGTGCCAGTGCGCCCCGGGGCAGGCCGTTGCTGTCGTCGGCAAGGGCCATGATCACCGCCATCAGGATGGCCGTGATCACGGCCTCCACCAGAAATGCCTGGCCGGTGGACAGCAACGGGTGCGGATAGGTGGAGAACACCGAGGCCAGCTCCAGGCTGGCGGTGCTGCCGCGCACCATGGCGTGGGTCTGTTCGTAATCGAAGAACAGGTTGCTGTACAGGGTGTATACCAGCGCCGCGCCGCAGAAGGCACCGGCCACCTGGGCGACGATGTAGAACGGCAGCTTGCGCTTTTCGAAGCCGCTGAACAGGCTCAGGGCGATGCTCACGGCCGGGTTCAGGTGTGCACCCGACACCCCGGCGGTGAAGTAGATCGCCATGCTGACCCCCACGCCCCAGATGATGCTGATTTCCCACAGGCCGAAGCTGGCGCCCGCGACCTTGAGTGCCGCGACGCAGCCGGTACCGAAAAAGATGAGCAATGCGGTGCCGAGGAATTCGGCCATGCATTGGGCAGACAGCGTTGGTTGTCGTAGAGCAGTCGTCATTCGTGACCTCGGTTCTTGTTGTTGTGAGGCGCGTGTGCGCTCGACAAAAACCCGAGCAGAATCCCCATTCTGGTCGGGTTGACGGCAGAACTGCACGGTATTGGGGCAGTTCGATATTCAGAATCGAAAAAATATAGACAAGAAACGCTGATGTCAAAGGTCGAAAGTGAACTGCCATTCATATTCTGACTGCCGGTGGCTCAGGTGGTGTCGGTGGCAACCGGGCGGGTAATGGTTGGCTCCGGCGTTTTGCCCTAAAGTAGCCAGCGACTGGAGACCGATCACCCTGCCTGGAGCCCTGCATGACCCCCGCCCTGGATTTGCTCAAGAAAGCCCGCGCCGAACACCGCACCCACAGTTATGAACACGACCCCAAGGCGGCTTCCTACGGCCTGGAAGCCGCCGAGAAGCTCAACCTGGAGCCAGCGCGGGTGTTCAAGACGCTGCTGGCCAGCACCGAGAAGGGCGAGTTGCTGGTGGCGGTGGTGCCGGTGGTGGGCAGCCTGGACCTCAAGGCCCTGGCCCATGCGGCGGGTGCAAAGAAGTGCGAAATGGCCGACCCGATGGCCGCACAGCGTTCCACCGGGTACCTGGTGGGCGGGATCAGCCCGCTGGGGCAGAAGAAGCGCCTGCGCACCTTCATCGATGCTTCGGCGCAGCAGTTCGAAACCATTCATGTCAGCGCTGGGCGGCGCGGGCTGGAGGTGGAACTGGCGGCGGCGGTGCTGGCCGAGCACACCCGGGGCAGCTTTGCGGCGATCGGCCGCGAGTAGCATCTGTATCCTCCAAATCCGGCCATTCTGTATATGGAAGCGCGAGCGCCCGGGCAGGCATGCTCGCTGCCTTCCCATGCAGGAGCCAACCCATGCAGCTTGAATTTCACCAGGTCGATGCCTTCAGTTCCCAACCCTTCAGCGGCAACCCGGCGATGGTGTATCGCCTGGAGCAATGGCTGCCCGATGAACTGATGCAAAAGATTGCGGCCGAGCACAACCTGGCCGAAACCGCATTCGTCGTGCGCGAGGCGCAGCGCTGGCGCATCCGCTGGTTCACGCCCTCCACCGAAGTGCCGCTGTGCGGGCATGCGACCCTGGCCAGCGCGCATGTGCTGTTCGAGGTGTATGGGGAAGATGCCGAGCGCCTGGCGTTCGACAGCCGTTCGGGGCCGCTGACCGTGAGCCGCGAGGCGGGGCGCCTGGTGCTGGACTTCCCGCGCTACGACCCGCAGCCGCTGGCCGAGCTGCCGCCGGTGGCGCAGGCGCTGGGGTGCCCGGTGGTCGAGGTGTGGCAGACCAATGAACTGTTCGTGGTGCTCGAAAGCGAACAGGCGGTGCGGGATTGTCGCCCTGACATGGCGGCGCTGGTACCGTTGCCGGGGCTGGGCGTGATTGTCACGGCGCCAGGGCGCGAGCATGATTTTGTGTCGCGCTATTTTGCGCCGGGGATCGGTATCCCTGAAGACCCGGTGACCGGCTCCACGCACTGCTCGCTGATCCCTTACTGGGCGCAGCGCCTGGGCGAGGATGAGCTGCACGCGGTGCAGTGTTCCGCGCGGGGCGGGGAGCTGTTCTGCCGCCTGGAGGGGGCGCGGGTGAAGATTGGCGGGTATGCGACGCGGGTGGCGAGCGGGACGTTGTTCCTCTAGCGGCCCTTTTCGCCAGCAAGGCTGGCTCCTACAGTAGGCCAGGCAATTTCCTGTAGGAGCCAGCCTTGCTGGCGAAGCGTTATCAGAGCGCCGCGCTGTAGCGTCGCACGCCGTTCTCCGCCACCGGCAGTTGTGCCGGCACCGTGCCGGCCACCGGGAACAGCACCAGGTGGTCCGCCGCCACTTCAATGCCCACCTCGCCGCCGACCTGATGGTCGATATGGCTCGGGAAGATCGCTTCGAGCTGGCTGCCGGTACCCAGTTGCAGGCGGTACAGGGTGGACGCACCGAGGAAGCTCTTGCCGACGATGCTTGCCTTCAAGGCACTGTGGGGCGCATGCACGATGTCGTCCGGGCGCAGCAGCACATCCACCGCGCTGCCCTGGGGCAGGGTGTAGGCCCGATTGCCGCGCAGCTCGCCCAGTTCGGTCTGCACCGATTCGGGGCTGGTCAGCTGGCCACGGATGAAATAGCCCTGGCCGATAAAGCTGGCCACGAACGGTGTGAACGGTTCGTGGTAGAGGTTGTACGGGGTGTCCCACTGCTCCAGGCGGCCTTCCTTGAACACGCCCACATGGTCGCTGACGGCAAAGGCCTCTTCCTGGTCATGGGTGACCAGGATCGCGCTGGTGCCGCGACTCTTGAGGATGTCACGCACCTCATGACTGAGGCGTCGGCGCAGTTCCACGTCGAGGTTGGAGAACGGCTCGTCCAGCAGCAGCAGTTGCGGCTCGGGTGCCAGGGCACGGGCCAGGGCCACACGCTGTTGCTGGCCGCCGGACAGCTCGTGCGGGTAGCGCCCGCCAAGCTTGTCCAGCTTCACCAGCTCGAGCATTTCATCGACCACCTGGCGCTGGCGCGGGTGCTTGCCGATGCCGAACGCGATGTTCTCGGCCACGGTCAGGTGCGGGAACAGCGCGTAGTCCTGAAACACCATGCCGATGCGGCGCTTCTCCGGGGCCAGGGTGAAGCCGGCCTTGGAGATGACTTCGCCCGCCAGGCTGATCTCGCCCTCGTGCACCGGCTCGAAACCGGCGATGGCGCGCAGCGTGGTGGTCTTGCCGCACCCCGAGGAACCCAGCAGGCAACCGATGTCGCCGGCGTTGAGGTGCAGGTTGAGGTTCTGGACGATGCGCTGCTCGCCATAGCCGCAGGCGAGGTCGCGCAGGTTAAGCAGTAGAGGTTGACTCATGCGTGGTGATAGGCCGGTTCGACAAGATATTCGAGAAGCGCCTTCTGTGCATGCAAGCGGTTTTCGGCCTGGTCCCAGGCGACCGAACGGGGGTCGTCGAGCAGGTCCAGGCTGATTTCCTCGCCACGGTGGGCGGGCAGGCAGTGCATGAACAGGGCATCCGCAGCCGCCAGGTCGAGCAGTTCGCGGTTGACCTGGTAAGGCGCAAACAGCGCCAGGCGCCGTGCAGTTTCCTCCTCCTGGCCCATGGAAGTCCAGACATCGGTGCTCACCAGGTGTGCACCGCGCACGGCGTCCTTGGGGTCGCGCACGATCTGCACGCGCTCGCCGGCCTGGGCCACGAACGCCGGGTTGGGCTCATAGCCCTCGGGGCAGGCGATGCGCAGCTGGAAGTCGAACTGGATGGCCGCTTCTATATAGCTGTTGCACATGTTGTTGCCATCGCCCACCCAGGCCACGGTCTTGCCCTGGATCGAGCCGCGGTGTTCGAGGAAGGTCTGCATGTCGGCCAGCAGCTGGCACGGGTGCAGGTCGTCGGACAGGCCGTTGATCACCGGTACCCGCGAATTGGCGGCGAACTCGGTGAGCGTGCTGTGGGCAAACGTACGGATCATCACCGCGTCGAGCATGCGCGACATGACGATGGCGCAGTCACCGATCGGCTCGCCACGGCCCAGCTGGGTGTCGCGTGGCGACAGGAAGATGGCCTGGCCACCGAGCTGGATCATGCCGGCTTCGAACGACAGCCGGGTACGCGTGGACGATTTTTCGAAAATCATGCCCAGCACGCGGTTTTTCAGGGGTTCGAAGAGTACGCCGCGGTTACGCAGGTCCTTCAGCTCGATCCCTCGGCGGATCACACTGACCAGTTCTTCGGCGGTGAAATCCATCAGGGAGAGAAAGTGCCTAGCGCTCATCATTGACTACCTTTTTGCAACAGACCGCAGATCATCAAAAGCCGGTTTTCGAAAACAACGGAAGTGACCTGCGGCGAAAGCCGCACGGGGCGACGAAATAGGGAAAGGCGCAATACTATAATTAAATGTCGCGTCTTACCAAGTGGGGGCTGCGAACTCGACGTTGCCGAATGTGTTGCAAGCCGTTGGGTGACGCTTTTTATTGGGCCGGACAGGCTTTGTACACTGCCCGCCGAGGCCTTTGCAACGCATGCGCGGTACAGGTACCAGCGCGCCGCGACCATCGCCTTGCCTGATGCCGGGCGATTCACGCCACGAACGTCACTGGCGAGGGGGGCGGGGCAGGGCCATAGTCGAGGTCGCTAATCAGACCCACAACAAGAGGCGGCCATGAGCAAAAGCGTGCATCACCGTGCCTGTCATCTGTGCGAAGCCATCTGCGGCCTGACCCTGGAAGTGGCCCATGAGCCTGGGCAGGCGCCGCGCATCACGTCGATCAAGGGCGATGCGCTGGACACCTTCAGCCGTGGCCATATCTGTCCCAAGGCCGTTGCGTTGCAGGACATCCAGAACGATCCGGACCGCCTGCGTACTCCCATGCGCCGCATCGGCGAGCAATGGCAGGCCATCGGCTGGGACGAGGCGTTCGCGCTGGCCGCCCGGAAGCTCTGGGCCCTGCAGCAGCGCCATGGTCAGAACGCGGTGGCGGTGTACCAGGGCAACCCCAGCGTGCACAACTACGGCCTGATGACCCACAGCAACTATTTCCTGGGCCTGCTCAAGACGCGCAACCGCTTTTCCGCGACCTCGGTCGACCAGTTGCCGCAGCACCTGACCAGCTACCTGATGTACGGCCATGGCCTGCTGTTACCGATTGCGGACATCGACCATACCGACTTCATGCTGATTCTGGGCGGCAACCCCTTGGCTTCCAACGGCAGCATCATGACCGTGCCCGATGTCGAAAAGCGCCTCAAGGCCCTGCAGGCACGGGGCGGCAAGCTGGTGGTAGTCGACCCGCGGCGCAGCGAGACCGCGGCCATGGCCGACCGACACCTGTTCGTGCGCCCAGGCACTGATGCGGCGCTGCTGTGCGGGCTGCTCAACACCCTGTTCGAGGAAGGCCTGAGCCGTACCACGCACCTGCCGGTGGCCGGGCTGGACGCGGTGCGCGAGGCAATCGCGCCGTTCACAGCCGAAGCCATGGGCCCGCGCTGTGGCATCGAGGCCGAGCAGATCCGCCAGTTGGCCCGTGACTTCGCCGCCGCCGACAAGGCCGTGTGCTATGGGCGCATGGGCATCTCGACCCAGGCTTTCGGCACCCTGTGCCATTGGCTGGTGCAGATGATCAACCTGGTCAGTGGCAATCTGGATCGGGTCGGCGGCGCCTTGTGCACCCAGCCGGCAGTGGACCTGGTGGCCAGTACCAGCGGCGGGCATTTCAACGCCTGGCAGAGCCGTGTGTCGGGCCTGCCCGAGTACGCAGGCGAGCTGCCGGTGGCGGCACTGGCCGAAGAGATGCTGTGCGAGGGCGAAGGGCAGGTGCGCGCACTCGTCACCGTGGCCGGCAACCCGGTGCTCTCCACGCCCAATGGGCGGCAGCTGGAGCAGGCGCTGCAAGGGCTGGAGTTCATGCTCAGCATCGACCTGTACATCAACGAGACCACGCGCCATGCCGACCTGATCCTGCCGTCCACCTCGGCGCTGGAGAACGATCACTACGACACCACCTTCAACCTGCTGGCGGTGCGCAACGTCAGCCGCTTCAACCGGGCGATCCTGCCCAAGCCCGAAGGCGCGCTGCACGACTGGGAGATCTTCGTCGGCCTGGCCAAGGCCTTCGCGGCACTGGCCGACAAGCCGCTCAAACCGACCCTGACACCCGCGCAGATGATCGACCTGGGCTTGCGCGGCGGGCCCCATGGCCAGGGCAGCGCGTTCGACCTGTCGCTGCACACCCTCGAGCGCTATCCCCACGGTATCGACCTGGGGCCGTTGCAGCCCAACCTCGGTGCACGGCTGAAAACTGCCAGCCAGTGTGTCGAGGCCGCGCCCGCGGTGATCCTGGCCGACCTTCAGCGCTTCGCCGCGCAAGCTTTGCCCCACGCCACGCAACTGGTGCTGATCGGGCGTCGGCATGTGCGCAGCAACAACTCCTGGATGCACAACTACCATCGCCTGGTGAAGGGCAAGCCGCGCCACCAGCTGCTGATGCACCCCGACGACCTGGCCGGCCGGCAGTTGCAGGACGGCCAGCGAGTGCGCGTCAGCTCGCGCGTGGGCAGCATCGAGGTGGAGGTGCTCGCCAGCACCGATATGATGCCCGGCGTGGTCAGCCTGCCACACGGCTTCGGCCACGGGCGGCCAGGCATGCGCCTGGGCATCGCTCAGGCGCAAGCAGGGGCCAGTGCCAACGATCTGACCGACGAGCGTCAGCGCGACGCGGTATCGGGCAATGCGGCGCTCAACGGGGTGGTGGTAGAGGTGGTTGCGGCCTGATATCGGCAAGGCCGAGCGTCACGCTCGGCTTTCCGATACAATGCGTCACCGTGCCGACAACCAGGTCGGAAAGTTCAGCCGCGAGGTGCTTCATGGATATTATCGAAACAATCAAAGAGCAGATTGCCAACAACACCATTCTGCTTTACATGAAAGGCTCGCCGAATGCCCCGCAGTGCGGCTTTTCGGCCAAGGCGGCGCAAGCCGTGATGGGTTGTGGCGAGAAGTTCGCTTACGTGGATATCCTGCAGAACCCGGAAATCCGCGCCAACCTGCCCAAGTACGCCAACTGGCCGACCTTCCCGCAACTGTGGGTGGGCGGTGAGCTGGTCGGCGGCAGCGATATCATGGCCGAGATGTTTGCCAACGGCGAGCTGCAGACCCTGATCAAGGACGCCGCTGCCAAGGCCGAGGCGGCCAAGGCCTGAATCCGGTTCTGCACTGAAGAGCCCCGCATCTGCGGGGCTTTTTTGTGCCTGCCTGGGCCCGGTGGCCGGCAAGGCCGGTTACCTCAGGCGAAAAAAAGCCCCGCACAGGCGGGGCTCTGGTTGCAGCCGGTTGGGCGTGATTACTCGCCCATCTGCGACTGCAGGTAGTTTTCCAGGCTGACCTTGTCGATCAGGCTCAACTGGGTTTCCAGCCAGTCGATATGCTCTTCCTCGGCCTCGAGGATGTCCTCGAGCAGTTCGCGGCTGCCGAAGTCGCCCACGGTCTCGCAATGCGCAATCGCCGCCTTCAGGTCGATCAGGCCTTTCTGCTCCAGGCGCAGGTCGCACTCGAGCATTTCCTTGGTGTGTTCGCCAATCAGCAGCTTGCCCAGGTCCTGGACGTTGGGAATACCTTCGAGAAACAGGATGCGCTTGATCAGTTTGTCAGCGTGTTTCATCTCGTCGATGGATTCTTTGTATTCGTGCTTGCCGAGCTTTTCCAGACCCCAGTCTTCGTACATGCGCGCATGCAGGAAGTATTGGTTGATTGCGACCAGCTCGTTTCCGAGGATCTTGTTGAGATGCTGGATGACGCTAACGTCGCCTTTCATGATGGGGTCCTGCCCTGCGTAAGTGTGTCGATAAGCACGAGTCTGAGCCCGACAACTTCCAGTGTCAAACCTAAGTTATTGAATAATAAATGAAAATTAATCGGAATAAGAATGTTTGTGTTCCGCGTTTTAAGCCTAACTACTTGAATTGCAGGCATAAAAAAACCGGACACGAGGTCCGGTTCTTCAAATTCGCTGTTTTCAGGCTGCGGTAAATTCTACCGGATAAGGCAGGGCGGCCTGGCTGACCTGCAGTTTGGTCAGGGTTTCACGTACCACTTCCTTGGCCAGGCAGGCACATTTGCCGCACTGGGTGCCCACGTTGGTGGCGGCACGGACTTCCTTGTAGCTGCAGCATCCTTCGTAAATCGCATCGCGGATCTGTCCGTCGGTAACACCAACACAAAGACACACATACATAAGGGAGACCATCGCTGGTAAAGGCTTGATGTCGGGGAGCTTAATGCTAATGAGAATGCTTGTCAAAGTACCTTGTGCAGAGGCCCGTTCCAGAGCGACCGGCGGTCAGTCTGGCAGTGGGCTGGCATTCGCTCGGCGCACGGCGTCGGTCGGTGTATGATGGGCAGTTCTTGTGTCATGCCAGCGGACCTGCGGGTCGGCTGCGCAAACCATTCAATACCATCAGGAGATATCGAATGAGCGTGCTCGTAGGCAAAAACGCCCCGGACTTCACCGTACCTGCAGTACTGGGCAACGGCGAGATCGTCGACAGCTTCAACCTGGCTTCGGCTATCAAGGGCAAGTACGGCCTGGTGTTCTTCTACCCACTGGACTTCACCTTCGTCTGCCCGTCCGAGCTGATCGCCCTGGATCACCGCATGGACGACTTCAAGGCGCGCAACGTTGAAGTGATCGCCGTTTCGATCGACTCGCACTTCACCCACAACGCCTGGCGCAACACCCCGATCAACGCCGGCGGTATCGGCCCGGTCAAATACATCATGGCTGCCGACCTCAAGCACGAAATCGCCCAGGCCTACGACGTCGAGTCCGAAGGCGGCGTGGCCTTCCGTGGCGCGTTCCTGATCGACGACAAGGGTGTTGTCCGTTCGCAGATCGTCAACGACCTGCCGCTGGGCCGCAACATGGAAGAGCTGATCCGTCTGGTCGACGCGCTGCAATTCCACGAAGAGCACGGCGAAGTCTGCCCTGCCAACTGGAAAAAAGGCGACAAGGGCATGACCGCTTCGCCAGAAGGCGTTGCTGCCTACCTGAGCGAGAATGCTGGCAAGCTGTAAGCGCCACGCATGAAAAAACCGGCCCTGGTGGCCGGTTTTTTTATGCCTGTTCGCCAGCAAGGCTGGCTCCTGCGTCGCGTAGCGTCTGCAGGCGCCGGCCGGCGAAGCGGTCAGTCGCGAAAGTCCTGCCAGCCGCCCATTTCCTTCCAGCGATTGACGATGCCGCAGAACAGCTCGGCCGTCTTCTCGGTGTCGTAGCGCGCCGAGTGTGCCTCCCGCCCGTCAAAGTCGATGTCGGCACTCTGGCAGGCCCGCGCCAGCACGGTCTGACCATAGGCCAGGCCAGCCAGGGTGGCGGTGTCGAAGCTGGAGAACGGGTGGAAGGGGTTGCGCTTCATGTCGTGGCGCGCCACGGCCGCGTTGAGGAAGCCCAGGTCGAAACTGCTGTTGTGCCCCACCAGGATCGCGCGCTTGCAGCCATTGGCCTTGAGGGCCTTGCGCACGCCGCGGAAGATGTCGGTCAGCGCCGACTCTTCGCTGACCGCCATGCGCAGCGGGTGATCGAGCTTGATGCCGGTGAAGTCCAGAGCCGCCTGTTCGATATTGGCGCCCTCGAAGGGTTCGACGCGGAAGAAATAGGTGTGCTCCGGGAACAGGAAGCCCTTTTCGTCCATGCCGATGGTGACTGCGGCTATTTCCAGCAGTGCATCGGTAGCGCAGTTGAAACCACCGGTTTCAACATCCACCACCACCGGCAGGTAGCCGCGAAAGCGCTCTGCCATCGGATGGCGCGAACCGCCGCCTTGACCTTCCTGGTCGTCTTCGTAATCGTCGCTCACACAGTCTCCTCCAGCAGGCGCCAGCGCAGTTGCTCACCGGCGCGCAGCGGGATGACAGTCTGCTCGCCGAACGGCAGGCTGCCTGGGGCGGTCCAGCTTTCGCGGACCAGGGTAATGTGGTCGGTGTTCGCCGGCAGGCCGTAGAACGCCGGGCCATGCAGGCTGGCGAAACCTTCCAGCTTGTCCAGCGCGTTGCGCTGTTCGAACGCCTCGGCGTACAGCTCGATGGCGGCGAACGCGGTGTAGCAGCCGGCACAGCCGCAGGCGGCTTCCTTGGCATGCTGGGCGTGGGGCGCCGAATCGGTGCCGAGGAAGAACTTGCTGCTGCCGCTGGTGGCTGCGTCGAGCAGAGCCACCTGGTGGGTGTTGCGCTTGAGGATCGGCAGGCAGTAGAAGTGCGGGCGAATACCGCCCACCAGCATGTGGTTGCGGTTGTACAGCAGGTGCTGGGCGGTGATGGTCGCGCCGACGTTGGCCGGGGCCTCGTTGACGAACTGCACGGCTTCGGCAGTGGTGATGTGCTCGAACACCACTTTGAGCGTGGGGAAGCGTTCGACCACACGGCGCAGATGCTCGTCGATGAACAGCTTCTCGCGATCGAACACGTCGATCTCGGGGCGGGTCACTTCGCCGTGCACCAGAAGTGGCATGCCCACCTCGGCCATGGCTTCGAGCACCGGGAAAATCTTGTCGACGCTGGTCACGCCGGAGTCCGAGTTGGTGGTCGCGCCGGCCGGGTACATCTTGGCGGCATGCACGAATCCGCTGGCCTTGGCCGCGCGAATGTCCTCGGGCTGGGTGCGGTCGGTGAGGTACAGCACCATCAGCGGTTCGAAGCGGCTGCCGGCAGGGCGGGCGGCCAGGATGCGCTGGCGATAGGCGTCGGCTTCGGCAGTGTTGCGTACCGGCGGTACCAGGTTGGGCATGATGATGGCGCGGGCAAAGGTGCGCGCCACGTCGCCGACGGTATGGGGCAATACAGCGCCATCGCGAAGATGGATGTGCCAGTCGTCGGGACGCAGGAGGGTCAGGCGGTCGGACATTGGGGATTCCAGGCGGTTCGAACTCCCGGTGAATGCTACCGGAAAAGCCCGATCCGAGCACTCGCTATCAAGTTTTGCGCAGGGCGTCCGATAGCTTGCAGGTATGCCGTAAGAAATTTGTGGAGCCGCCCGTGCGCCAGCGTTACCTAGCCCTGCTCAGTATGTTTGCCAGCCTGCCGGCCGTGGCACTCACCTTCCAGACTCGCGTGGAGAACGTCGAGTGGAAGGTCGAGGGCGATCAGTTCGAATGCCGGCTGATCCAGCCGATCGCCGATTTCGGCAGCGGCGAGTTCGTGCGCCGCGCGGGCGAGCAGGCCACCTTCCAGCTGCGCTCCACCAGCAATGTGCTGGGCGCCGGCTCCGCGACCCTGCTGGCCGCCGCCGCACCGTGGCAGCCCGGGCGTGGCGACATCAACCTGGGCACGGTGCGCATGGCGCGCAGCGGCGTGCTGTTCAACAGCTCCCAGGGCCAGGCCAGCCGGCTCATCAATGGCCTGCTGGACGGGCGCAGCACCGTGGTGCGCAACTACACCGGCGAAGCCGGGCGCAGCATGGAAGTGCGCGTGCTGCCGGTGAAGTTCAACCGTGCCTACGGTGACTACCAGGCCTGTGCGGCCAAGCTGCTGCCGATGAACTATGACCAGGTGCGCCAGGCACGCGTGGGCTTTCCGGGCGGCGGTATCGATCTGGATGCCGATGCACGTGCCCGCCTGGACGTGATCATCGACTTCCTCAAGGCCGACCCCACGGTCAACCACATCGAGCTCGATGGCCACTCCGACAACAGCGGCAACCGCCTGACCAACCGTGACCTCTCGCGTCGCCGCGCCCTGGCGGTGCAGGACTACCTCAAGGCCCATGGCATCCCCGAAGAGCAGATCACCGTGCGCTTTCATGGCGAGCGCTATCCGCTGGCGGCCAATACCAATGCCGCCAATCGGGCACGCAACCGCCGGGTGAACATCCAGCTCGACCGCGTCACCCCGGTCGAGAAGCCCGCAGAGGTTGCCCCGCACAAGCCTGCCGAACCGGCAGCGACCCCGCCTGCGCCGGCACCCACGCAGACGCCGGCCGCCCAGGCAGGCAAACCCGCCGCCTGATTCGACGGTGCGACCGCCGGTCGCGCCGACGACAATTTCTGTCGCTTTGTCGTCACAAGCTGTCGCCCCACTGTAAATTCTGCGGTAAGGCCGGTAGAATCACCGGCTTTCCGTACAACCCGTGGAGTGATGGCATGGCGGACGTAAAAAAGGTCGTACTGGCGTATTCCGGCGGCCTTGATACTTCGGTGATTCTCAAGTGGCTGCAAGATACCTACAACTGTGAAGTGGTGACGTTCACCGCCGATCTGGGGCAGGGCGAGGAGGTCGAACCGGCCCGCGCCAAGGCTCAGGCCATGGGTGTCAAAGAGATCTACATCGATGACCTGCGAGAAGAATTCGTCCGCGATTTCGTGTTCCCGATGTTCCGCGCCAACACCGTCTACGAAGGCGAGTACCTGCTGGGTACTTCCATCGCACGTCCGCTGATCGCCAAGCGTCTGATCGAGATCGCCAACGAAACCGGCGCCGACGCCATTTCCCATGGCGCCACCGGCAAGGGCAACGACCAGGTGCGTTTCGAGCTGGGTGCCTACGCGCTCAAGCCAGGCGTCAAGGTCATCGCCCCATGGCGCGAGTGGGACCTGCTCTCGCGCGAGAAGCTGATGGACTACGCCGAAAAGCACGGTATCCCGATCGAGCGTCACGGCAAGAAGAAGTCGCCGTACTCGATGGACGCCAACCTGCTGCACATCTCCTACGAGGGCGGCGTGCTGGAGGATACCTGGACCGAGCACGAAGAAGACATGTGGCGCTGGACCAAGTCGCCAGAAAACGCCCCTGACGTTCCTACCTACCTGGAACTGACCTACCGCAACGGCGACGTCGTGGCGCTGGACGGCGTCGAGATGACTCCGGCCACCGTCCTGGCCACCCTGAACCGCATCGGCGGCGAGAACGGCATCGGTCGCCTGGACATCGTCGAGAACCGCTATGTGGGCATGAAGTCCCGTGGCTGCTACGAAACCCCGGGCGGCACCATCATGCTGCGCGCGCACCGTGCGATCGAGTCCATCACCCTGGACCGCGAAGTGGCTCACCTCAAGGATGAGCTGATGGCCAAGTACGCCAGCCTGATCTACACCGGCTACTGGTGGAGCCCTGAGCGTCTGATGCTGCAACAGATGATCGATGCTTCGCAGTTGAACGTGAACGGTGTGGTTCGCCTGAAGCTGTACAAGGGCAACGTGATCGTCACCGGTCGCAAGTCTGACGATTCGCTGTTCGATGCCAACATCGCCACCTTCGAAGAAGACGGCGGCGCCTACAACCAGGCCGACGCGGCGGGCTTCATCAAGCTCAACGCACTGCGCCTGCGCATTGCCGCGAACAAGGGCCGCTCACTGGTGTGAGGGGCGCTTGAACGAAAGGAACCCGGCCTGAGGCCGGGTTTTTTTATGCCTTCATTGCGGTGGCTCGGCGCCCAGGGCATGGGTGGTCAGTGTGGTCTGCGTGCCGGTTTCAAGGTTGTGGATGACCAGCGTGCCCAGCCTGGGCTGTTGCGTGATGGCCTGAGTGACAAGGTATTCGATCAGCGATGTGCTGTGTGCACCGGAAATGACGATGGTCGAGATAGCGGGTGCCATGGCGTCGCAACCCAGGGGTGGGGCTTGTGTGGTCAATTGTGCAAAGGCAGAACGGGCAGGCGGCAGGTGACTTTCACGTTGTTCTGAAGTTGGCCAGTCTTTGGGTTCATCCGGAACTTCAGGCGTGTCCTCGTTGTACTCCGGGCAATACAGCGTCTTGCTGTTGAAGTTGAGCGTCAGGAAAAACAGGATTGTCAGAAAGGGTGGAAAGCCCACCAGAAACCACGTGTAGATACCCTGGCTGTCTTCGCCAAGAAAGGGCAGTGATGCCAACGCAGAGGCTTCGATGATTCCCGCGAAAATAGCAATGATCGTCAGTGGGCTTTTCGGTTCGACGTTGCTCATGTACGTGCCTGCTGCTCGGCGTGAGCGCTGTTTCGTGGGCGCAAGGGTCAGGGTTCGCATTGTTTTTGGAACCACTATGCGGCCTGGGTACTTCGGTGTTCAGGGGGTTATGGATCGTCCTCAGGAAATACTTCGGTGCAACTTCGACGCGATAAAACGCCGTGACAGGATTGATACCCGGGTTAGTCAAATATCACGGATATTTCCTGCGTGCGGGCGAGCGTTGTCATATGGAACGTGGCGAGAGTGCGGTGTTAGTGTTTGTTCGCACTGCATGCACGCCTCGAACGACGCAATGATTGTTTCTGCTTAACGCCTGCTATCAGGAAGTTTTGTAGGAATAATCTTCTATTTAGGTAGGTCTGGTCTTGTCGTGCAACTGTCAAGGAAGCTGCAATGCACTATGCCGGTTGACTAGGCTATTGTGCGGGCTCAAAAAATCGAACAGCGAAAATTGGATTTTGCCCATGAATAAAGTGCTGATCGTGGATGATCATCCGGTCATTCGCCTGGCTGTACGCATGCTGATGGAGCGGCATGGCTATGAAGTTGTCGCAGAGACCGACAACGGAGTGGACGCGCTGCAGCTGGTCAAGAAACACCTGCCCGATATCGTGATACTGGATATCGGCATGCCCAAGCTCGATGGGCTGGAGGTCATCGCAAGGTTGACCTCCAATGACGTGAACATAAAGGTACTGGTGCTGACCTCACAGGCACCTGGGCATTTTTCGATGCGGTGCATGCAGGCGGGCGCCGCGGGTTATGTCTGCAAGCAGCAGGACCTTACCGAGCTGCTCAGCGCCATCAAGGCGGTCCTCTCCGGTTACAGCTACTTCCCCAACCAGGCCCTGCACTCGGTGCGTTCGAACCTTGGCGGTTCCAGCGAAGCGGATATGGTCGAACGTCTGTCGGGGCGGGAGATGATGGTGCTGCAGCAACTGGCACGCGGCAAGACCAACAAGGAGATTGCCGACGGCATGTTTCTGAGCAACAAGACGGTGAGTACCTACAAGACGCGCCTGTTGCTCAAGCTCAATGCGCGATCCCTGGTGGACCTTATCGAACTGGCCCAGCGTAACGGCCTGGTGTGAACCAGACCTTGCCAGGGCGACTGCCTGGCCCCTGCATGCGCTAGAGACGGCCCGCCCGCGACCTGAAGTGGGCCGTCAAAGATCGAAGTCGTAATCGGCCAACTGCTTTTGCAGGCGGCGTTCTTCCAGCATGTTGTCGATGGTGCGACGCTTGCTGAGGTTGGTCTTCGCCGTTTCGGGCGGGCTTTCCGTTTCCTGTTCGTCTGCCGTGTCCGGCTCGACGTCGATATCCAGCTCTTCGTTATCGGTGCTCATAAGTCACTCCATGCCAAGAGGGCTATTGGCGCACCTTATAGCGATATTTTCAGAGCCGGTAAAAAAGATTTTTTCAATCGTGCGCAACCGATTCAACTATTTGTTCAATCGTCGGAGGCTTTTTGCGGGTACTCGCAAAGGTCCTCGATACGGCAGCTTCCACAGCGTGGCTTGCGCGCCTGGCATACATAGCGCCCATGCAGTATCAGCCAGTGGTGCGCATCCAGCAGATAGTCCTTGGGCACAAACTTCATCAATGCCTTTTCCACCTCCAGCACCGTCTTGCCGGGGGCGATACGGGTGCGGTTGCTGACCCGGAAGATATGCGTGTCCACCGCCATGGTCGGCTGGCGAAATGCGGTGTTGAGCACCACGTTGGCCGTCTTTCTGCCCACCCCGGGCAACGCTTCGAGGGCTTCGCGGGTTTGCGGCACTTCGCCGCCGTGGCGCTCGATCAGCAGGCGACAGGTTTCGATGACGTTCTTGGCCTTGCTGTTGTACAGGCCGATGGTCTTGATGTAGCTGGACAACCCTTCAACGCCCAGGTCGTAGATGGCCTGGGGCGTGTTGGCCACCGGGTACAGGCGTGCAGTGGCCTTGTTGACCCCCACGTCGGTGGATTGCGCCGAGAGGATGACCGCGATCAGCAGTTCGAAGGGGGTGGTGTAGGCCAGCTCGGTCTTCGGGTCCGGATTGTCTTCGTGCAGCCTGCGAAAGATTTCCAGGCGTTTGGCAGCATTCATGGGCTCAGAGGCTTCCTTGACGGCTAGAGGGGGCCGGCTTGCGCCGCACCCGGTTGAAAATGGCCAGTAGCAGGCCCAGCAGGATCAGTGCGCCCGGGGTCAGTTGGGCCAGGCGCAGCCCGGCAGAGCCCAGCAGTTCGCGGCACAGGCCCAGCAGCAGGTGCACTGTACACAAGCCGATGACCACCAGCAGGCCTTGCGCGACGCCGCGATGGCGCTCGAAGCACTGTTCCAGCAGCACGCATTGCAGTGCGATCAGCGCCGGGTAGATGCCCAGTTGCGCGTGAACCTCCAGGGCCCAGGCGCGCAGGCTCAGCTCCAGGCAGGTCACCAGCATCGCCGCCAGCAGCACGCTGACCAGCGTGGTCTGCAGCCCTTGCAGCAGCGGGCGCAAGGGCGTCATGCACAACCGGTGCAGGCACAGGCTCAACAGGCTGAACAACGCCACCGCTGCGGCCTGGGCCAGGGTCTGGCTGGCGCCCAGCATCGGGGCCAGGCTGAGGATGAGCAGGCTGCGGCTATTCATGTTCACCGGTACCCAGCAGATAGAGGGAGTGTTCGTCGAAGTAGCGCAGGGCATCGTGCACCGCCCGGATCACTGCGCGGGAGGTCACGCTGGCGCCGGCCAGCTGGTCGAACTGGCCGGCATCGCGCTTGAGGGCCCAGGCCGGATCGGGGGTGTCCGCCAGCGTGCGGCCCTCGAACCCGCGTAGCCAGGTGTTGCCCGGTTCACTCAACTTGCCGCCAAGCCCTGGCGTTTCCTGGTGCTGCAGCACCCGGGTGGCCAGCAGGCGGCCGTGGCTGTCGATGGCGATCAGCAGGTCCAGTGGCCCCGCATAGCCCTGAACCCGGCTGTGCAGCACCACGGCGCTGGGCTGGCCGAGCAGGGTCGCGCGGTAGCCGGCCAGCAGGGTGCTATGGGCCAGGGTCGGTGCGGGCAGTGCGAGGGGGCGTTGCAGCGGCTGGTTGTCGTAGCGCTCTGCCGGCAGCACGCTCAGCAGGCTCCTGGCCTTGAGCTGCAGTTCAGCCTGGCTGATACGCGCGGCGTTCAACTGCGCCCAGCCAATGGCGCAGCCGATGGCCAGGCACGCCACAGCCGCCACCAGCAGCACTGCACGCGCCCGGGGGGTCATGCCGGCTGCCCTTGGCGCCGCGCGGCCCAGCGTTCGAGCGCCGGCACGCACAGGTTCATCAGCAGCACGGCGAACGCACTGCCGTCGGGGTAGCTACCCCAGGTACGGATCAGATAGACCAGCACGCCCACCCCGGCGCCGAACAGCAGGCGTGCGCTGGCCGCCCTGGGGCCGCTGACCGGTTCGGTGACGATGAAGAACGCGACGAACAGGCTGGAGCCGGCCAGCAGGTGAAACAGCGGCGAGCCATTGGAGTCGGAGCCCGAGCCGTTCCAGCCCAGCAGGCTCATGATGAACAGGCTGCCCAGCATGGCCACCGGGGCATGCCAGCTGAACACCTTGCGCTGCAGCAACAACAGGCCACCGGCCAGGAAGGCCAGGGCGACCCACTCGCTGCCCGCGCCGGCGAACCGGCCGAAGGCCGGGTGCTGGCCGAACAGTTCTTCGATGGTCAGGCTCTGGTTGTGGCGCACCACATCCAGCACCGTCGCCTGGGCCCAGGCGTCGGGTCGGACGGCCAAGCCGAACACCGCTTCGAGGCTGGTGCCCAGGTCCAGCGGTTGCGGTCCGGGCCACTGGGTCATCTGGGCCGGAAAGCTGACCAGGGCCACGGCATAGCCGAGCATGGCCGGGTTGAACGGATTCTTGCCAAGCCCGCCGTACACATGCTTGCCCAGGGCCAGGGCGCTTGCGCTGGCAATCACCGGCACCCACCAGGCGAGGTAGGCGGGCAGGGCGATGGCCAGCAGCGTGGCGCTGACCAGGGCGCTGCCATCGCCCAGTGCAGCACGTACCGGGCGGCGCTGGGCGCGCAGCAACACCGCTTCGGTCGCCAGCGCCGCGGTGGTGGTCAGCAGCAGGTTGAGCAGGGTGCCCCAACCGTGCAGCCAGGTCAGTGCCAGCAAGCCGGGCAGGCACGCCAGCAGCACCAGGCGCAGGCTGGCGCGCAGGCGTTCGCCCGGGTCAGGCGCGGGCAGCATCGCTTACCGCCAGCAGTGATTCCAAGTGAGCCTGGGCCTGTTGCTGCGCTTGCTGCAGCTCAGCCAGTTGCGCTTGCTGCGCCGGGCTTGGCGAGTCGCCAAAGGCTGTGCGCGCCTTGGTCAGCTGGGCGCGACTCATGGTCGCGGCAATCTTGGCCTTTTTCAGCGCCGCATCGGCGGCTGCAGCCTTTTGCGCCTGCACCCGCGCAATCGCGGCCTTGATCGGGTCGTCGGCCGGCACCGCAGCCGCCGCGTTCGGGGCGGGCCGCTGGCTGCGCGCGATGCGTTCGGCCTGCTTGCGCGCCTCTTCGCGTTGCAGGCGCTGGGCACGCTGCTCGAAGCGATGGCGTGCATGGCTGCGCCGGGCGGCGCGGGCGAGCTGCTGTGGCCGGGTGCGCGCCAGGCCGCCGACGATCGGCACGATGGGGCTGTCGGCAGGCAGTGGCAGCAGGTCGATGCAGTCGACCGGGCAAGGCGCCACGCACAGGTCGCAGCCGGTGCATTCGGCGCTGATGACCGTGTGCATCAGCTTGGCGGCGCCGACGATGGCGTCCACCGGGCAGGCCTGGATGCATTTAGTGCAACCGATACATTCGGCCTCGCGAATGAAGGCGACCTGGGCGGGCGCACTGCCGCGGTCGGTATCCAGGGCAATCACCGGCACCTGCAGCAGTGCTGCCAGTGCGGCAATGGTCTCGCTGCCGCCGGGTGGGCACTTGTTGATCGCCTCGCCCGCTGCCAGCCCCTGGGCGTAAGGCTGGCAGCCGGCATGACCGCACTTGCCGCATTGGGTCTGGGGCAGCAGGGCGTCGATGCGTTGAATCAGGCTCATGAAGTGAACAGTCCGTTGAAACCGAGAAAGGCCAGGGCCATGATCCCTGCGCCGATCAGCTCGATGGGCAGGCCGCGCAAGGCCACGGGGGCCGCGTCGCTGCGTTGGCGCAGGTCGTCGAACAGGCACAGCGCCAGCCAGAAGCCCAGGCCGCCGCCCAGGCTCAGGGCCAGGGTGGCGAACGGGTCGAGCGTGGCATCGCTGGCTTGCAGGGCAAGGCCCAGGACGGCGGCATTGCCCAGCAGCAAGGGTTTGAGGCCGGTGAACGGCCAGTGTGGCAGTTGGCGTTGCAACCGGTTCAGCACCGGCGCTGCCAGCAGAACGCACAGCGGCAGGAACACGAACAGGCGCAGGTACTCCAGTTGCAGCGGGCGCAACCCGTAGCGGTAAAGCAACTGCCCCGGTACGAGCGCCAGCACCATCAGCACCAGCGTCGCCAACCCCAGTGCGTGCACCCGGCGACGTGACGCCGGCTCGACGGGCTGCAGCAGCGGGTCGAGCGCGAGGGCCTGGTGCAACACGAGGTTGTTGACCAGCGCAGCGCTGATAAGGGTAAGGAGCAGTTCGGTCATGGGCGCGCCACAGGCAAGAGGCTGTGCGCCATTATCCGGCAATCACGGTGCAATGAGAACGCCCCGGCCGGTCAGGGTCGGGGCGTGGCACTTACTTGATGCGCTGACCCGGCTTGGCGCCGCTGTCAGGGCTGAGCAGGTAGATCTCCTCGCCGCCAGGGCCTGCGGCCATGACCATCCCCTCGCTCACGCCAAAGCGCATTTTGCGTGGCTTGAGGTTGGCGATCATCATGGTCAGACGACCTTCCAGCTTGCTCGGGTCCGGGTAGGCGGACTTGATGCCGGAGAACACGTTGCGCTGCTCGTCACCGATGTCCAGGGTCAGTCGCAGCAGCTTGTCGGCCCCTTCCACGGCTTCGGCCTTGAGAATCAGCGCTACCCGCAGGTCGACGGCGGCAAAGGTGTCGAAGTCGATCTCGGCCGACAGCGGGTCCTTGGTCAGCTCGCCGTTGCCGGTGACCACGCTGGTCTGGCTGGCGGCCAGGTCCTGCTTGGAAGCGTCGACCATGGCTTGCACCTTGACCGGGTCGATGCGGGTCATCAATGCCTTGAACGGGTTCAGCTGGTGGTTCTCGAGACGGCTCAGGTGGTCGTTCCAGGTCAGCGGCGCGACGTTCAGGAACGCCTCGGCATCGCTGGCCAGTTGCGGCAGCACCGGCTTGAGGAAGATCACCAGCTGGCGGAACAGGTTGATGCCCTGGGCGCACACGGCCTGCACTTCGTCCTGCTTGCCTTCCTGCTTGGCCAGCGACCACGGGGCCTTGTCGGCGATCCAGGCGTTGGCGCGGTCGGCCAGGCCCATGATTTCGCGCATCGCACGGGCGAAGTCGCGGCCTTCGTAGGCGTCGGCGATACCCGGTGCCGCAGCCAGGAAGGCTTCGGTCAGCTCCGGTGCGGCGTCGCCGGCCACCATCACGCCGCCGTTGCCCTTGTGGATGAACCCTGCGCAGCGGCTGGCGATGTTGACCACCTTGCCGATCAGGTCCGAGTTGACCTTCTGCACGAAGTCTTCCAGGTTCAGGTCCAGGTCATCCACGCCACGGCCCAGCTTGGCCGCGTAGTAGTAGCGCAGGTATTCCGGCGACAGGTGGTCGAGGTAGGTGCGCGCCTTGATGAAGGTGCCACGAGACTTGGACATCTTCTGGCCGTTGACCGTCAGGTAGCCGTGCACGTTGATTGCGGTCGGCTTGCGGTAGCCGGCGCCTTCGAGCATGGCAGGCCAGAACAGCGCGTGGAAGTTGACGATGTCCTTGCCGATGAAGTGGTACAGCTCGGCGCTGGAGTCTTTTTTCCAGTAGGCGTCGAAGTCCAGTTCCGGCGTGCGGTCGCACAGGTTCTTGAAGCTGGCCATGTAGCCGATCGGCGCGTCCAGCCACACATAGAAGTACTTGCCCGGCTCGCCCGGGATCTCGAAGCCGAAGTACGGCGCATCACGGGAGATGTCCCATTCCTGCAGGCCGGAATCCAGCCATTCGGCCAACTTGTTGGCCACGGCGTCCTGCAGTGTGCCGCTGCGGGTCCACTGCTGCAGCATGGCCTGGAAGTCGGGCAGCTTGAAGAAGAAGTGCTGGGAGTCCCTGAGCACCGGGGTGGCGCCGGAGATGGCCGACTTGGGGTTCTTCAGTTCGGTCGGCGCGTAGGTGGCGCCGCATTTTTCGCAGTTGTCGCCATACTGGTCGTCGGCCGCGCATTTGGGGCAGGTGCCCTTGATGAAGCGGTCGGCCAGGAACATCTGCTTGTCGGGGTCGAAATACTGGGTGACCGAGCGCGTGGCGATATGCCCGGCGTCACGCAGTTTCAGGTAGATCTGGCTCGACAGCTCGCGGTTTTCGTCGGCGTGGGTCGAATGATAGTTGTCGAACTCCACCAGAAAGTCGGCAAAGTCGCCGCAGTGCTCGGCCTGCACGTTCGCGATCAGTTGCTCGGGGGTAATGCCTTCTTTCTCGGCGCGCAGCATGATCGCCGAACCGTGCGCGTCGTCGGCGCACACGTAGGTGCACTGGTTGCCGCGGTACTTCTGGAAGCGCACCCACATGTCTGTCTGAACGTACTCGAGCATGTGGCCAAGGTGGATCGACCCGTTGGCATAGGGCAGGGCGCTGGTGACGAGAATCTGGCGTGGCTCGGACATGGGGGCTCGGCTACTTTCGGCTACAGGGTATGAACGGTGATCGGCCACTATAAAACGATGGGAAATATATTTCACCCCATGGACGTATCTGCCGTTGTTTCACGGGTTAGCATAGCGACCTGTTTCATTCAGTCTTTTATCGGGAGTCTCCATGAGCGCCGTCACTCGCGCAGCGGTTGAAACCGTCCTTCGCCAATACACCGACCCTTACCTGAACCAGGACCCGGTCAGCGCCGGGTGTGTGCGCAGCATCGATATCCAGGGCGACCGGGTCAGCGTGGCCCTGGAGCTGGGCTATGCCGCCGGCCTGTTCAAGAACGGCTGGGCCCAGGTGCTGCAGACCGCCGTCGAGGGGATCGAGGGCGTGGCCTCGGCACAGGTCGAGATCACCTGTGTGATCGCCGCGCACAAGGCCCAGGCGCAGATTCCGGGCCTGGCCAACGTCAAGAACATCGTGGCCGTGGCCTCGGGCAAGGGCGGTGTGGGCAAGTCCACCACCGCCGCCAACCTGGCCCTGGCCCTGGCCCGTGAAGGGGCGCGGGTGGGTATCCTGGATGCCGACATCTATGGCCCCAGCCAGGGCGTGATGTTCGGTATCGCCGAAGGGACCCGGCCGCAGATCCGCGACCAGAAGTGGTTCGTGCCGTTGCGTGCGCATGGCGTGGAAGTCATGTCGATGGCGTTTCTTACCGACGACAACACGCCGATGGTATGGCGTGGCCCGATGGTCTCCGGCGCGTTGCTGCAACTGGTGACCCAGACCGCCTGGGACAACCTCGACTACCTGGTGATCGACATGCCGCCGGGCACCGGCGACATCCAGCTGACCCTGGCGCAGAAGGTGCCGGTGGCCGGTTCGGTGATCGTGACCACGCCGCAGGACCTTGCGCTGCTGGACGCGAAAAAGGGTGTGGAGATGTTCCGCAAGGTGAATATCCCGGTGCTGGGCGTGGTCGAGAACATGGCCGTGCATATCTGCTCGAACTGCGGGCATGCCGAGCACCTGTTCGGTGAAGGTGGTGGCGAGAAGCTGGCGGCGCAGTACGGTGTGGAGCTGCTGGCTTCGCTGCCCCTGTCGATGCTGATTCGCGAGCAGGCCGACAGCGGCAAGCCGACCGCGATTGCCGAGCCTGAAAGCCAGATTGCCATGGTGTACCAGGAACTGGCACGGCAGGTGGGGGCGCGCATCGTGCTGCAGGAAGCGGCGGCGCCGGCGATGCCCAATATCACCATCAGCGAAGACTGAGTCGATACCCTCGCCTGTGTAGGAGCCGGCGTTGTCGGCGAAGGGCCCACTGCTTCACCAGGCAGGCACTGCGGTGTTGCCTTCGCCGGCAACGCCGGCTCCTACGGGCAGCCCCACCGGCAAGGCAAAAAAAAGCCCCGCCGGTGAGGGCAGGGCTTTTTTCAAGCAGTGAAGCGCAAGTTAGATAACTTGTACTTCTTCAGCTTGCATGCCTTTCTGGCCGCGGGTAGCGACGAAAGAGACCTGCTGGCCTTCTTTCAGGCTTTTGAAGCCGTCAGCTTGAATGGCTTTGAAGTGTACGAACAGGTCGTCACCGGATTGTGGGGTGATGAAGCCGAAGCCTTTTTCATCGTTGAACCACTTAACGGTACCGGTTTGGCGATTGGACATGGTCTGTCTCCTTGGACAAAGTTAATTACGGCTCAGGAAACGCCCTGGCCGAGACTGAGTGCAAAGAGGCAGAAAATTCATGAAGATGGGTTGATCGAGATCTTGCATCAGGTAGAGATTCTCAGTGACACGTGCAGCACAGTGGCGTCACCATAACCCTTTTTCCAGAACGTGCCAATGGTCTTGTTCAGCTTTCGTGCAATTCAAGACTGACGGCGCCGCGATACCCCGCGCGGGGCCCGTATGACGCGGATCTTGCCGCCAACACCGCACGGAACTTTGAACCCGGCGCCGGGCCCGGTAAGATGCCCCACAGAATTTCTTCACCACGCTATTTCAGGACACCCGCCATGAGCATCAAATCGGACAAGTGGATTCGCCGCATGGCGCAGGAACACGGCATGATCGAGCCCTTCGTCGAGCGTCAGGTACGCGGCGAAAGCGACAACCGGCTGATCTCCTTCGGCGTCTCCAGCTACGGCTACGACGTGCGCTGCGCCGACGAGTTCAAGGTGTTCACCAACATCAATTCGGCCACCGTCGATCCGAAAAACTTCGACGCCGGCAGCTTCGTCGACGTCAAGAGCGACGTGTGCATCATCCCGCCCAACTCCTTCGCCCTGGCGCGCACCGTCGAGTACTTCCGCATCCCGCGCAACGTGCTGACCATCTGCCTGGGCAAGAGCACCTATGCCCGTTGCGGCATCATCGTCAACGTCACCCCGCTCGAGCCGGAGTGGGAAGGCCACGTGACCCTGGAGTTCTCCAACACCACCACCCTGCCGGCCAAGATCTACGCCAACGAAGGCGTGGCGCAGATGCTGTTCCTGGAGTCCGACGAAGAGTGCGAAGTGTCCTATAAGGACCGCGGCGGCAAGTACCAGGGCCAGCGTGGTGTGACCCTGCCGCGCACCTGAGCCGACGAAGCGAGGGAATTACTCGCCGGCAAGGCACTCCAAGCAGATGAACCGTCCCGGCACGCCAGGAGGCGTGTCGGACTTCGCTCAGGAGCCGCCTATGAAACTCGACCCTTCAATCAGCGCCAAACTTGCCGTGCTGCAGCCCAATCAGATCGGGCTGGTGGCCTGGTCATTGCTTGCGCAGCCGCCACTGATGCAGGCCGGTGGCGTCCCCGGCCAGCCTGGCCCGGACACCCCGTCGCCGGCGCAGCCAGGCGATAACCCGCCGATGGAACCGGGTGAACCCACACTCCCTGATGAACCGCCACCGGCACCGGTTGCCTGAGCCTAGGGCTTGACCGGCCATACCTGCGCGTCTGCCGTCAGGTACACGCGCTCACCCGGCTGAGGCTGCACTGCCCAGCCGCCGGTGAAGTCCCCGAAGGCCGGCAGCAGGCCGAGCCGTTCGCCGATCACGAAGCAGGGCAGGCGCAGGCGTTGCCGCGCGCGCCCCCGCAGCACATACACCGGGTGTACGTGGCCGGCCAGCACCAGGTGCGTGGCATGGGGCTCGGGCTCGTGCTGCAAGGCGAACGGCCCCAGCAGCAGCGGGCCGTCCAGCACGTCGATGCGCAGCCCTTCGGGCGGGTCGCCGGCATGCAGGTCGTGGTTGCCGCGTATCAGCGTGATCTTCAGCCGGGCGTGCTCCTCCCGCCATTGCCGCACGCGTTCCAGCGTGGCCGCGGCGCGGCCGGTGCGTGCGTGCAGAAAGTCGCCCAGCACGATCAGCTCTTCGCACGGGTAGCTGGTCAGCAGCCGGTCCAGGCGTTGCAGGGTCGATTGCGTGGTGCCGCGGGGCACGGGCAGGTGCTGGGCGCGAAATGCCGCCGCCTTGCCGATATGCACATCGGCCACCAGCATCACCCTGCGCGCCGGCCAGTACAGCGCCTTGTCCCCCAGCAGCCAGAGCTGCTCGCCCTGTACGTCGATGTTCAGGCAGTGACTCATTCAGCGCTCCCGGCTCGCGGCCTTTTCCAAGTCGGCGACCATGCGGGCGATGCGGTCGGCGAGCTTTTCCGTGCTCAGGGTTTCGCGCATGCCTTCCACCAGCAGCGGAAAGGCCAGCGGGCCCGGGCGCGCAAGCGGCTGCAGATGCAGGCGCAAACCGCCCAGCCGGCTCAGTACCTGCGCCAGCCGGTCGATCTCAAGCTCTGCGTTCAGCACCTCGTCACGGGCCTGGCCCAGCAGCAGGTTGCCCGCGTCGTGCTGGCGGAACACCTCGAAGAACAGGCCGCTGGACGCCTGGATCTGCCGGGTGCTCTTGTGCGAGCCGGGATAGCCGCCGAACACCAGCCCGGAGATCTGCGCGATTTCGCGAAAACGGCGCATGGCCATTTCGCCGGCATTCAGGCTGGCCAGCACGTCCTCGAGCAGTTCATCGGGGCTCAGCAGGTCCGGCAGCATGGCCGCCCACGGCACTTCGCCAGGGCACAGCAGTTCCAGGCCATAGTCGTTCACCGCAATCGAGAAACTCGCCGGCTGGCTGCGGCTGTAGCGCCACGCCAGCAGGCTGGCCAGCCCAAGGTGGGTGGTGCGCCCGGCAAATGGATAGAGAAACAGATGGCAGCCCTGACGCGAGGTCCAGGTCTCGGCCAGCAGCATGTCGTGGGTGGGGATCACCGACCAGCGCCGCTGCAGCTCCAGCAATGGCTTGACCGCCTGCATGGCCGGCCCGTGGTAGCGACCGTGCGCGGCGCTGTCGAGCTGCTCGACCACGGCCCTTGCCAGCTCGCTGGAAAGCGGCATGCGCCCGCCGTTCCAGCGTGGCACGGCAGGTTTGCGCGCGGTGCTGCGACGCACATAGGCGGTCATGTTGTCGATGCGCACCAGCTCCAGCGTGCGCCCGGCGAACAGGAAGGCATCGCCCGGGCGCAGGCGGGCAACGAAGGCTTCCTCGACACTGCCCAGGTTGCGCCCGCCGCCTCCCTTGCTCCAGAACTTCAGCTGGATGCTCGCATCGCTGACGATGGTGCCGATGCCCATGCGGTGGCGGCGCGCCAGGCGTGCGTTGGCCACCCGCCATACCCCGTCCGGCGCTTCGATGACCCGGTGATAGTCAGGGTAGGCGCCCAGCGAGGCACCGCCGTTGCGCACGAATTCCAGCGCCCATTGCCACTGTTCGTCGCGCAGGTGCCGATAGGCCCAGGTGCTGCGCACTTCCTCGAGCAGTTGCGGGGGGCGAAACCCGGCCCCCAGGGCCATGCTCACCAGGTGCTGCACCAGCACATCCATGCACAGCGCCGGAGAGCGCCTTGCCTCTATCTGGCGTGCTGCCACGGCCTCGCGGGCGGCGGCGGCCTCCACCAGCTCCAGGCTGTGGGTCGGTACCAGGGTCACCCGCGAAGGGCGGCCCGGCGCGTGCCCCGAGCGCCCGGCGCGCTGCATCAGACGCGCCACGCCCTTGGCCGAGCCGATCTGCAACACCCGTTCGACGGGCAGAAAATCCACCCCCAGGTCGAGGCTTGAGGTACATACCACTGCCTTGAGCTGGCCCTGTTTCAGGCTCTGCTCGACCCAGTTGCGGGTTTCGCGGGCCAGCGAGGCGTGATGCAGGGCAATGATGCCGGCCCAGTCGGGGCGCGCCTCCAGCAGCGCCTGATACCACAGCTCGGCCTGGGCGCGGGTGTTGGTGAACACCAGGCAACTGCTGCTGCGCGCCACCTCATCGCGCACCTGCGCGAGCATCTTGAGCCCCATGTGCCCGGCCCAGGGGAAGCGCTCGATGGCTTCGGGCAGCAGGGTATCGACCTCGATGCGCTTGTCCTGGCGGCCTTGCACCAGGCATCCGCCCTCGGGCAGCAGCACGTCGCGGGCATGCTCCAGGTTGCCCAGGGTGGCCGAGATGCCCCATACGATCAGGCCCGGGTGCCAGCGGCGCAGGCGCGCCAGGGCCAACTGCAGTTGTACACCGCGCTTGTTGCCGAGCAGCTCGTGCCATTCGTCCACCACCACCAGGCGCAGGCTGGCGAACTCGCTCTGCGCCGCATCGCGGGTCAGCAGCAGGGTCAGGCTTTCGGGGGTGGTGATCAGGGCACTGGGCAGGCGCCGGCTCTGGCGGGCACGCTCGGCGCTGGAGGTGTCGCCGCTGCGCACGCCCAGGCTCCAGTGAATCTGCAACGCGTCCAGTGGCGCCTGCAAGGCCCGCGCGGTATCGGCGGCCAGGGCGCGCATGGGGGTGATCCACAGCACTTGCAGCGGTGCCGGGTGCTTGGCGCGTGGCGTGTCCTGGGCATGGAGGTGTTGCAGCGCGGCCAGCCACAGGGCGTAGGTTTTGCCGGCGCCGGTGCTGGCATGCAGCAACCCGGATTCGCCGCGGACGACGGCGGCCCACACGCGCTTCTGAAAGGCGAAGGGCTTCCAGCCACGGGTGGCAAACCAGGGGCCAGCAAGGTCGGACGGTTTACGCATGCCGGGGCCGCTTGTGGGCAGTGGGTGTGTCTTCACAGACCATCAATGCCCGGCATTAGTTTTAGCGGGTGACAATCGTCGGGTTATTTGAGGTTGCCACTCAGGAACTGGCGCAGCCGCTCGCTCCTGGGGTTGCCCAGCACATCGGCCGGTGCGCCCTGTTCCTCCACCAGCCCCTGATGCAGGAACAGCACCTGGCTCGATACCTGCCGTGCAAAGCTCATTTCGTGGGTCACCATGATCATGGTGCGGCCTTCCTCGGCCAGCCCCTGGATCACCCGCAGCACTTCCCCCACCAGCTCCGGGTCCAGCGCCGAAGTCGGCTCGTCGAACAGCATCACCTCCGGCTCCATTGCCAGCGCCCGCGCGATCGCCACCCGCTGCTGCTGGCCACCGGACAGGAACGCCGGGTACTGGTCTGCCACCCGGGGCGCCAGGCCTACCTTGTCCAGGTAGGCACGTGCCCGTTCCTCGGCCTCGTGCCGGCTTACCCCCAGCACCCGGCGCGGCGCCATGCTGATGTTCTCCAGCACGCTCAGGTGGCTCCACAGGTTGAAATGCTGGAACACCATGGCCAGGCGCGTGCGGATACGCTGCAGCTCGTCGGCATCGGCCACGCGCAGGCCGTGGCGGTCTTGCACCATGCGCACCGGCTGGCCGTCCAGGGTCATGCTGCCCTCGTCGGGCTGTTCGAGAAAATTGATGCAGCGCAGAAAGGTGCTCTTGCCCGAGCCACTGGCGCCGATCAGGCTGATCACGTCGCCGGTGCTGGCCTGCAGTGAAACGCCCTTGAGCACATGGTGCTCGCCGTAGCGCTTGTGCAGGCCTTCGATGGTCAGTTTGTACATGCACGGCCCCTCATGGCGATAACAGGTAGCCGCTGCGGTACGGCTGGTTGCCCGCCACATGCGCAATCACCATGCCAGCGGTGGCCATGCGTCGCAGCGAGCGGGCATACAGCAGCCCGGCCTGCTGGTTGTATACCGGGGTCACGCGGTCGCTGAGCGGGTCGATCACCTCGGCGATCAGTTGCCCGGCCTGCACCGGCTGGCCCGGGGTGACATGAAACACCAGCAGGCCGCCCAGCGGCGTGGCCACCGGTTCGACCGCCGCCAGCGGTGTGGCCGGGTAGGGCAGGGGCGGCAAGGGGGCGGCCTCGCCTTCGATGGCACCGAAACGGGTCAGGTAGTTCAGGATCGCCTCGCAGTCGGTGCTGGCCAGCGGGTGGCTCACATCGCCCTGACCGCGCAGCTCCACCGTCACCGAAAAGCTGCCCTGGGGGATGGGAAACTGCTTGGCAAAGCGTTGCTGCAGCTGCCACCACACCAGGGTGAAACACTCATCGAACGACTGCCCGCCCGAATCGGTGGCCAGCAGGCTGGCCTGGGCCCCGAGGTAGCGCGACAGCGCCTCGACCCGGGGCCAGGCTTCCGGGGTGGTGTACAGGTGCGCGACGGCCTCGAAGTCGCAGTGCAGGTCCAGCACCATGTCGGCATCGCAGGCCAGGCGTTGCAGTACCAGGCGCTGGGATTGCAGCGGGGTGGCGGCGGGCTGCGCGTCCAGCGCCCGGCGCATACACTCGCGAATCAGCTCGACGTTGTGCCGCGGGTCCTGGGTCAGGTGCGCCTCGATCTGGTCACCGATGGTGTCGCTCAGGTCGACGAAGTGGCGGTTGAAGTTCTCGCCGCTCTGCAGCTCGAAACGCCCCAGCGGCACGTCCATCAGCACCTGTTCCAGGCCCACCGGGTTGGCGATGGGCACCAGCACGATCTCGTGGCGCAGGCGGCCGTGGCTCTGCAATTCGCCCAGGCGTTGCTTGAGGTGCCAGGCCACCAGCATGCCGGGCAGCTCGTCGGCATGCAGCGAAGCCTGGATATAGACCTTGCCGGCACCGCGCGGGCCGAAGTGGAAGCTGTGGATCTGGCGGCAAATCCCCGGCACCGGGGCCAGGATGTCGTGGGTCTTGTGGTGCATGAACGGTCCTAGTGTGCGGGGCCGAGGAAGGCCAGCCAGCGTCGTTCGGCCAGGCGGAACAGGCCCACCAGTGCGAAGGTCACGCACAGGTAGATGATGGCGGCCGTACCGAACGACTGAAAGGTCAGAAAGGTGGCCGAGTTGGCGTCGCGGGCGACCTTGAGGATGTCCGGCACGGTGGCGGTGAAGGCCACGGTGGTCGAGTGCAGCATCAGGATCACCTCATTGCTGTAGTACGGCAGCGAGCGGCGCAACGCGGACGGCATGATGATATAAGCATAAAGTTTCCAGCCGCGCAGGCCGTAGGCCCTGGCTGCTTCGACTTCACCGTGGTGCATGCTGCGGATGGCGCCGGCGAAGATCTCGGTGGTGTAGGCGCAGGTGTTCAGGGCAAAGGCCAGGATGGTGCAGTTCATGGCGTCGCGAAAGAAGCTGTCGAGCAGCGGTTGCCCGCGCACCACCTCCAGGCTGTAGATGCCGGTGTAGCAGATCAGCAACTGGATATACAGCGGCGTGCCGCGAAACAGGTAGGTGTAGAACTGCACTGGCCAGCGCACCCACAGGCGCCGTGACACCCGTGCAATCGACAGCGGGATCGATACCACGAAGCCGATCAGCAGCGAGGCGCTGAGCAGCCACATCGTCATCGCCAGCCCGGTGATGTGGGTGCCGTCGGTATAGAGGAACGCGCGCCAGTATTCCTGCAGCAGCTCGATCATCGCAGTGCCTCCCGGGTGCCGACGTTGTAGCGCCGTTCGAGCCAGCGCAGGGCCACGTTCGAGGCGCTGGTGATCAGCAGGTAGATGAAGGCCGCCACCACCAGAAAGTAGAACAGCTGGTAGCTGCTCTTGCCGGCATCCTGGGCGGCCTTGACCAGGTCGGCCAGGCCGATGATCGACACCAGCGCGGTGGCCTTGAGCATCACCATCCAGTTGTTGCCGATGCCCGGCAGGGCGAAGCGCATCATCTGCGGGAACACCACGAAGCGAAACCGCTGAAAGCGCTTGAGGCCATAGGCGGTGGCCGCTTCGACCTGGCCGCGCGGCACCGCGAGGATCGCGCCGCGAAAGGTCTCGGTGAAATAGGCACCGTAGATGAAGCCCAGGGTGATGACCCCGGCAGCGAAGGGGTTGATCTCGATGTAGTCCCACTCCATTGCGTCGGTCAGGCTGGTGAGCCCGGTCTGCAGGCTGTAGAAGATCAACAGCATCAGCACCAGGTCGGGCACCCCGCGGATCAGCGTGGTGTAGAGCTGCGCGGGGATGCGCAGCAGCGGCAACGCGGAGAGCTTGGCGCTGGCGCCGAGCAGGCCCAGGCCGACGCTGACCAGCAGCGACATGAAGGACAGTTGCAGGGTCATCCAGGTGCCTTGCAGCAGCAGCGGGCCGAAGCCCCTGAGGCTGAAGGCGCCAAGGCCCAGGTGTTGCAGGAGGTCGTCAAGCATGGGGCGAGCCTGTGCGGGTGGGACCTTGGGTACGCAGTGCGTCAGCTCTTGCACGCACCGCGTACCCGTGTAGGAGCCGGCCTTGCCGGCGAAGAGGCCGGCCCTACTTGCCGCTGTACAGGTTCAGATCACCAAAGTGCTTCTTCTGGATGTCGGCATAGGTGCCATCATCGTGTAACGCTTTGATACCTTTGTTCAGCAAGGCCTTCAGCTCGCTGTTACCTTTCTTAATGCCCACTGCCGTCTTCGACGGCAGCAATTCGCTGTCCACCGGTTGGCTCACTTCGTAGCCCGCGCCCTGTGGCGATTTCAGAAAGCCCAGTTCGGCCTGCAGCATGTCCTGGATCGAGGCGTCCAGGCGTCCCGAAATCAGGTCGGCATACACCTGGTCCTGGTTCTGGTAGGCCTGGGTCTTGACCCCGGCCTTGTCCAGCACGGCCTTGGCATAGGCTTCCTGGATGGTGCCCTGCTCATAGCCGACGGTCTTGCCCTTGAGCGAGGCCGGGTCGGCGCTCATGCCTGCACCTTTTTTGAACACCAGTGCGGTAGGCCCGGAGAACAGCTCGTCAGAGAAGTCGATGACCTTCTCCCGCGCCGGGGTCACCGTCATGGACGAGATCACGCCGTCGAACTTGTTGGCCTTGAGGCCCGGAACCATGCCGTCGAAGTCGCTCTCGACCCACCTGCACTTGACCTTGAGCTCGGCGCAGATCGCGTTGCCCAGGTCGATGTCGAAGCCCACCAGGCTGCCGTCGGCGGCCTTGGACTCGAAAGGGGCGTAGGAGGGATCGACGCCGAAGCGCAGTTCCTTGTAGTCCTTGGCCAGGGTGTTGCCCGCAGCCAGGCACAGCGCCAGAGCAGACAGCGTCAGCAGAGCTTTTTTCATGGTGTGGTCCTTCAAGCGCAAGTGATGGGTGGCTGCGCAGCGTTACCGCTGGCCGCTCGACATCAAGCTCACAGCAATTTCCGCACCATAGTCCCAATTGCTGCGTTTCGCTTACCCCAGCAGCGACTGCAACGTGGCCAGGTCGTCTGCTTCGTCCACCGGTTTGTCCAGGCGCCAGCGCAGCATCCGCGGGAAGCGCACCGCAATCCCGCTCTTGTGGCGCTTGGACAGTGCGATGCCCTCGAAGCCGAGTTCGAACACCAGCGTCGGGGTCACGCTGCGTACCGGACCGAAGGTTTCCACGGTGGTCTTGCGGATGATTGCATCAACCTTGCGCATCTCTTCGTCGCTGAGCCCTGAATACGCCTTGGCAAAGGGCACAAGGCTGCGCTGCGGGCTGCCGGCGGGGGCGTCCCACACCGCAAAGGTGTAGTCGCTGTACAGGCTGGCGCGCCGGCCATGTCCGCGCTGGGCATAGATCAGCACCGCGTCCACGCTGAACGGGTCGATTTTCCACTTCCACCACACCCCCATGTCCTTGGTGCGGCCCACCCCGTACAGGGCGTCGCGGGCCTTGAGCATCAGGCCCTCGACCCCCAGGCTGCGCGATGCCTCGCGCTGGGCGGCAAGCTCGGCCCAGGTGTCGCCCTGCAGCACCGGCGACAGGCGCAGCGCCGGGTGCGCAGTGGTCTGAACCAGCGCCTCCAGCTGCGCCCGGCGCTCGGCCTGCGGGCGGCTGCGCCAGTCGGCCCCCTGCCATTCGAGCAGGTCGTAGCCCAACAGCGCCACTGGCGCATCGGCCAGGATCTTCTTGCCCAGGGTCTTGCGCCCGATGCGCTGCTGCAGCAGGGCGAAGGGCTGCACGCCGTCGCGCCACACCACGATCTCGCCGTCCACCACGCAGCCATCGGGCAGCACGGCGGCCAGCGCCTGCAGTTCGGGGAAGCGCTCGGTCAGCAGCTCCTCGCCGCGTGACCACACCCACAGCTGGCCCTCGCGCTTGACCACCTGCGCACGGATGCCGTCCCACTTCCATTCCGCCTGCCAGGCCTGGGGCGGGCCGAGCAGGGCGTCGAACTGGTCCACCGGCTGTTGCAGCGCATGGGCCAGAAAGAACGGGTACGGCTGGCCGCCGCGCTGGGCATGTTCGTCTTCGGACTCGGCCGCGATCAGCTTGAGGTAGCCCTGGGCCGTGGGGCGATGCGACAGATCGGTGTAGCCCACCAGGCGCTGGGCCACGCGCTTGCTGTCGATGTCGGCCAGTTGCGCCAGGGCGCGGGTGACCAGCAGCTTCGACACGCCGACACGAAAGCTGCCGGTGACCAGCTTCAGGCACACCAGCAGGCTCTGCCGGTCGAGCTGTGCCCACAGGGGCGGCAGGCGCTGCGCCAGGGTTTCGGGCGGCAGTCCGCGCAGCGGCAGCAGGCAATCCTCGACCCAGTAGGCCAGGCCCGCGTCGCTGCTGTGGGCGGCTTCGGGCAGCAGCAGCGAAAAGGTCTCGGCCAGGTCGCCCACGGCCTGGTAGCTCTCCTCGAACAACCAGTCGGGCAAACCCGACAGGCTGATTGCCAGTTCGCGCAGCAGCCGTGTGGGTACCAGCTGGCGCGGCCGCCCGCCGGCCAGGAAGTACACCGCCCAGGCGGCGTCTGCGGGGCTGGCGCTGGCGAAGTAGCGCACCAGTGCATCGCGCTTGGCGTTGCTCGAGGTGGTGGCGTCGAGCTGGCCGTAGAGTTCGGCGAAGGCCTTCATGCGCTGGCCTCGGTCGGGGCGCCTTCATCCTCGTCACCGTATTCGGTGACGAACGCCTGGGCATCCAGCCCGCGCTCGCACAGGTAGCGCACCAGCACGGCCACCGAGCCGTGGGTCACCATCACCCGCTGCGCCCCGGTCTGTTCGATGGCCCATAGCAGGCCGGGCCAGTCGGCGTGGTCGGAGAGCACGAAGCCGCGGTCCACCCCGCGCCGGCGCCGGGTGCCGCGCAGGCGCATCCAGCCGCTGGCGAAGGCGTCGCTGTAGTCGCCGAAGCGGCGCATCCAGCTGCTGCCGGCCGCCGAGGGCGGGGCCAGGATCAGCGCCTGGCGCATGCGTGGGTCGTGCTTGTCCATCTCGCTGGCATGCAGCGTGGCGGGCAGGGCGACACCCGCTTCGCGGTATACCCGGTTCAGCGGCTCGACCGCGCCATGCACCAGGATCGGCCCCAGGCTCGGGTCCAGGCCATGCAGGATGCGCTGCGCCTTGCCGAACGAATAGCAGAACAGCACGCTGGCCTTGCCCAGTGCGATGTTCTCGCGCCACCACGCATTGATCTGGTCGAAGATCTGCTGCTGGGGCTCCCAGCGGTAGATCGGCAGGCCGAAGGTCGACTCGGTGATGAAGGTGTGGCAGCGCACCGGTTCGAACGGTGCGCAGGTGCCATCGGGTTCGACCTTGTAGTCGCCGGACGCCACCCACACCTCGCCGCGATACTCCAGGCGCACCTGGGCCGAGCCCAGCACATGGCCGGCCGGGTGCAAGCTCAGGGTCACCCCGCCGTGGTCCAGGCGCTGGCCGTAGTCGAGGGTCTGCAGGTTGATGTCGGCGCCCAGGCGGCTGCGCAGGATGCCCGCGCCGGGGCTGGCGGTGAGGTAGTGGCGGTTGCCGTTGCGGGCGTGGTCGCCATGGCCGTGGGTGATCACCGCACGTTCAACGGGGCGCCACGGGTCGATGTAGAAATCCCCGGGTGGGCAATACAATCCTTCGGGTCGTGCAATCACCAGGTCCATGCCAAGGCCGCTGCGCTGGGGGTTTAACCTAGGAGCGCGGCCGGGCCGGTGAAGTTCGATCCGAAAGCGTCGCCGGCGTGCTGCCGGCGACGCTGCAGTGGGGGGCTGCTTCAGTAGCGCGCGTCTACCGGGCGCCCGCCGTTGGGCCAGTCCTTGACCTTGTCGGGGAAGTCCGGGCGTGGCTGGCTGGAGAACCAGGCCGCCACGTCCACCGCGTCCTGGTCGGACAAGCCGCCCTGGCCGAGCGGGAACTTCTCGTGCATGCCGATCGGCATGTTGCGTTTGACGAAGGCGGCCGCGGTGTAGGTGCGCGCCATGCCGGCACCGATGTTGAACGACTGCTCGCCCCACAGCGGCGGGAAGATCCAGGTGCCGTCGGCACGGGTCAGGCCTTCGCCGTCGTTGCCATGGCACACCGCGCACTGCTGGGCATACACCTGCTTGCCGTTGTCCAGGTCGGGCTTGATCGACGGGTCGACCTTGCCTACACCGCGCCCTGGCACCTTGTCCTCGGGCTTGGTGTTGTTCTTCATCCACTCGAAGTACGCCACCATCGCCTGCATGTCGGCCCCTTGCGGTGGCAGCGGCGAGCCGCTCATCGAGCGCCGGAAGCAGCCGTTGATGCGCTCCTCCAGGGTGATCACCTTGCCCGCCCGTGGCGCATAGCCGGGGAAGAAGGCCGATACCCCGACGAACGGCGAACCGTCGGCCACGGTGCCGGCGTTCAGGTGGCAACTGGTGCAGTTGAGCGCGTTGCCGACGTTGTCGGGCAGCAGGTCACGGGTCTGCAGGTGCAGGCGCATGCCGCGCACCACCTGATCGGCATTGCTGGCCGCCAGCAGGTCGGCCAGGCGCGGGGTCTCGAAGGTCGAGGCGTCGCGGTCCTGGGGCTTGAGCTGCTGGCGCAGCTTGGCCACCTGCGCTGCGCTGATCGCCGAGCCGTCGTTGCCCCAGCTGCTGCGCACGAACGTGAGGATCTCGGCGATCTCGGTGTCGGTCAGGCGCGAGAACCCGGGCATGGTGTACACCCGCGGGTGGGCGACGGTTTCGGCGGTCTGCCAGCCGGTCAGGGTGATGTGCAGCAGCGAGGTCGGGTTGGCCGAGGCCACGCTGGGGTTGTGCGCCAGTGGCGGGAACATGCCCGCCACGCCGGCGCCGTCCGGGCGGTGGCAGTCGCTGCAGAACTGCGTGTAGCCCAGCCCGCCGCGGCTGGTGAACAGGTTGTCCGGCGCTGGGGCAGGGGTTCGTTCCACCATCGGCATCGGCAGGTCGTCCTTGCCCGGTGGCAACGACTTGAGGTAGCGCGCGATGGCGGTGAGGTCGGCGTCGGTGAAGTGCTGGGTACTGTGGGAGATCACCTCGGCCATGTTGCCCGACACCGTGGCAAAGCGGTTCTGCCCGGTCTTGAGCAACTGCACGGTGTCGTCCACCGTCCACAGGTTGCGCAGGCTCAGGGCGCGCCAGTGCTCCACGGTCTCGCCGGCCAGGAAGTGCTGGCCGCCGCTGCCGGCGTCGTCCATGGCCTTTTCCTGGAAGGCCACGCCGCGCGGGGTATGGCAGGCGCCGCAGTGGCCCAGGCCCTGTACCAGGTAGGCGCCGCGGTTGAGCTCGTCGCTGCGGGCCGGGTCGGCCACGAAGGGTTGCTTGTCGAGAAACACCAGGTTCCACAGCGACAGGCCCCAGCGCTGGCTGAACGGAAACTTCATGTCCGCTTCCAGGTTGGGCTGGTTGACCGGCTTCACGTCCTCCATCAGGTAGGCGTACAGGTCGCGCATGTCGCCTTCGGTCATTTTCGCGTAGGAGGGGTAGGGCATGGCCGGGTACAGGTTGGTGCCGGCCGCGTTCACCCCTTCGCGCATGGCACGGTCGAACTGCTCGAAGGTATAGCGGCCGATGCCGGTGACCTTGTCGGGGGTGATGTTGCTGGAGTAGATGGTGCCCATCGGCGTGGTCAGTTCGAGGCCGCCGGCCATCAACTCGCCGCCCTTGGCAGTGTGGCAGGCCACGCAGTCGCCCAGACGGGCAATGTAGGCGCCGCGTTCGGCTGCCGTTGCCGGGGGCGGCTCACTGGCAGACGCGGGGTACGCAAACAGCAGCGTCGAGCCAAGCATGGCCAGACGCGATACAAGAGAAGCCATCGCAATCGTCCTTTGGATGCGGCCGCAGGTGGTCCTGTAGGCACGTATCCGCAATCGTTTTTATAGGGTCATCAGACAAACCCGGTTATAGCCGATGGACGAGGGTGGCACTTTGATATGGATCAGCGCGGGGTGAGAAAGGGGCTCGCCGCCAGGGCGACGGCGAGCCGAAGGGGTTACTTGCCGGGCACCAGGGTCAGGCGCTTGCTGCCGTAGGCGCGTTCGAAGTTCTGCGGCTGCATCGGGAAGGTCACGTAGCTGCCCTTGAACCAGGCATCCAGGCCGTCGGCGAAATGCGCGCTGGCCGGGTTGCCCGACTGCCCGCTGCTGCTCACCCCCTGCAGCGGCTCGGCCAGGCCGAAGTCGACCACCATGCGCATCGACGGCATCAGGCGGGCATCGAAGTCCTGGCCCCAGGCATAGGCCGAGGCGTTGAGTGTGGTGTGGTCGCCGCCGGTGGCCAGCGGGCCGCGCTTGAGCGTGTCGCCCAGGCCATAGGGTGCGCTGACGGGCCAGTGGTACTGGTGCAGCTTGCCCCATTGCCAGGTCCGGCGGTCGGTGCCCATCTGCGCTTCGCCGGCGCTGATGGCCGCGGCCAGGCTGCGGGCCAGGATCGTCGGCTTGTCCTGCTTGCCCGGGCTGTTGCGGTCATCCCAGAACGGGCTGTCGTCGCGGCCCAGCAGGTGATCGGCCTGGGCCGAGTACGACAGCCGCGCATTGGCGACGAAGGCTTGCCAGCTCGGGCTGGTTTCAGGCCCCAGTTCATCGAGGAAGATCTGCCGGGCGCTTTGCTGCAGGAACAGCTCGTACACCGCGGCATCCGCCGATTGCGGGCTCAGGCGCCCGTCGAACGCCATCAGCCGGGTGTAGGCCTCGCGGGCGCGGGCCTTCTGCTCGGCGGGCAGGGCGTCGATGGCCTGCTTGAGCGGCCGGGCCATGCCGGGTGCTTCGAACATGGCCTTGAGCTTGGCGGCGAACAGGGTGGTCTGGTCGTACTGCATGGCGATCAGGCTGCGGCTGTCGTGCTTGCCGTTGCCGGCCAGCTGCGCCAGGCGTTCGGCACGCTCGGGGTAGTACCAGCTGTTGGACAGTTGCAGGCCATAGCCCTTGGGAATGCTGCGCTGGTTGGCATTGCCCAGCCAGCCTTGCGGCGGGTCCTGGTCGTAGGGGTGGAGCATGGCGTCGGCGTAGCCATCCCAGTCATAGCGCCCGTCGGCACCTGGGGAGGGCAGCAGGCCCTGGCCTTCGCGGCGGTTGGGGTAGCGGCCGGTAACCTGCCAGCCCACGTTGGCGGCGTCGGCGAACACCAGGTTCAGCGCGGCGGCGCCGATTTCGCGGCTGGCGTCGAAGGCACGTTCGACGCTCTGTGCCCGCGACAGGTCGAAGAACGCATCGAGGCTCTTGTCGCCCTTGAGTTCGGGCATCTTCAGGGCCAGGCCGAGGCTGCCCTGGGTGCCGGTCAGCAGGGCGCCGTGGCGGGTTTCGTACAGGGTTTCGCGTTGCGGGCGCTGGCCATTGACGAAGTAGGTCTCGTTGCGCGCCTGCACCGGCTGCCAGCGGCCGTCGACTTCATAGAGCACGCGGTTGCCTTCGCGCTTGAGTTTTTCCAGGTACAGGTCCTGGTTGTCACCCATTGCCGCGCTGCTGCTCCAGGCCAGCTTGCCGTTGAAGCCGGACAGCACGAACGGCAGGCCGGCCAGGCTGAAGCCGGCGGCCTGGTATTTGGTGGTGCGTACCTGCACCGGGCTCAAGGCCCAGGCGCCCTGGCTGTCGCTGGCCAGCAGGCTGCGGCCGCTGCGGCTGCGCTGCGGGGCGATGGCCCAGTTGCTCGACGCCGGGGTGCCCAGCAGGTTGAGCGCGGCCAGTTGCTCGCTGACCTTGTTCAGTGTGGCCAGGCCCGGCAGCTGGCTGCCCGGGTTCAAACCCTTGAGCTTGTCGGCTTCGGCCATGGCCAGCGGTTCGTCCGGGTAGCTGGGCAGCAGCCACGGCAGTGTGTCGGCACCGACTTTCTGCGCCAGGGTCAGTGCGGCGATTTCTTCCTGCAGGTTCACCGACTGGCTGAAGCTGTACAGGCTGAAGATCAGCGCCGAATCTTCAGGCTTCCAGTACTCGGGGCGGTAGCCGCTCTGGGCCAACGGGGCCGGCAGGCGGTCGCGGTAGCGGAACAGGTAGGCGTTGACCCCGCGTGCGTACACCTCGAAGAAGCGCTTGAGGCGCGGCGAGGCGTCGGCGTAGAGGTCGCTGGCGTTCTTTTTCAGGTTGACCGCGCGCATGAAGCGGTCGACCTCCAGCGCATCCGGGCCGGCCATCTCGGCCAGGCGCCCCTGGGCCAGCAGACGCATGCCGACCATCTGCCCGATGCGATCGCCCGCGTGCACATAGCCCAGGGTGAACAGCGCATCGTGGAAGCTGCTGCTCTCGATCAGCGGCATGCCCAGGGCGTTGCGCCGCACCGAGACGTTCTGTGCCAGCCCCTTGAGCGGTTGCACGCCGCTGGTGGGGATGACGCTGTCCTGATGGTTGCCCAGTTGGCAACCGCCCAGGCTGAGCAGCCCGAGCAGGGTCGCGGCGACGCCGAACCGGGGTAGAACGGGGGAAAGGGCTGGCGAGGCCATGGGCAAGGCTCCTGCAGGGGATGGCGCTAAAAGGCGCTACGTTAGTGAGCGCGATCACGCCATGCAAGCGGGGGCGCGGGCTTTATTTTCAAAGTACCGCGCGGCCTTGTCGTGGTTCAGGCTGGCGGCGGGTTGATCTGCTCGACCAGGGCGTAGGCGCGCTGTGTGGCGGGGCGTGCCTGGATGCGCTGGAACCAGCCTTTGAGGGCCGGGAAGTCGTCCAGGTTCTGCTGCTGCCAGGTGTGCGAAACGATCCACGGGTAGATCGCCATGTCGGCGATGCTGTAGTCGTTGCCGGCGACGAATGGTCGGTCGGCCAGGCGCTTGTTCAGTACCCCGTACAGGCGCGCGGTTTCGTCCACGTAGCGCTTGATGGCGTAGGGGATCTTCTCGGGGGCGAAGCGGTTGAAGTGGTGGTTCTGCCCGGCCATCGGGCCCAGGCCGCCCATTTGCCAGAACAGCCATTGCAGGGCCTCCTGGCGGCCGCGCAGGTCCTTGGGAATGAACTGCCCGGTTTTTTCGGCGAGGTAGAGCAGGATGGCCCCGGACTCGAACAGCGACAGCGGCTGGCCGTCGGCGGTGTCGTGGTCGACGATGGCCGGGATGCGGTTGTTGGGGGCGATTTTCAGAAAGTCTTCGGCAAATTGCTCGCCCTTGCCGATGTTGATCGGGTGAAGGGTGTAGGGCAGGCCGGTCTCTTCGAGAAACAGGGTGATCTTGTGGCCGTTGGGGGTGGTCCAGTAATACAGGTCGATCATGGTCACGCTCCGTTTGATGGTCGTCTGCTGGAACTGTGCTTGATGTCGAGGCGCAACGTGTGTGGGAGCGGGTCAGGCCCGCTCCCACAGGGGAGGCATCAGGCCCCGTGGCACTTCTTGAACTTCTTGCCGTTGCCGCATGGGCAAGGGTCGTTGCGGCCAACGTCCTTCAGGGCATTGCGCGCAGGTTCCTGAGGGGCATGGTTGCAGTGCGGGCCATGCACATGGCCGTGGTCATGATCATGCGCGTGATGGTCATGATCGTGATTGCAGTCGGGGCCATGAACGTGGGGTTGCTGGGTCATCGAGGGTTACTCCGGAATGAGATCGGCGGGAATTATCTCACCCTTGCGCAACAAGTGCAGGTCGTGGGCAAAGAATAATCCGGTGCTCAGCTCACCCTCCAGGCGATAGGGGATGGCCTGATCGGGGCGCTTGAGCAGCTTGGCGATGGGCTTGAGCTGGCGCCACAGGTTGGTACGCACCGGTACCTGGATGGTGCGCCGACTGTGCGCGTCCACCCGAAACCACTGGCCGTGGTCGCCTTCGACCAGCAACAGGTCGGCCAGGTACACCGCGTAATGCAGGTTGCGCACCTGCAGGGTGCTGTCGTTGGGATTGTCGATGCGAAAGTGCAGGATGAACTCCTGCTGCATCAGTTTGGCACGCACCACTTCGACCTTCTGCAGATGCACTAGAGGGGCGGCCGTGTCGGTACTGAACCAAGACGCACAACTACTCAGCCCAAGCAGGGCGAGCAGCAACGCTGCTCTCATCCACCCTCGACTAATCATGCTGATCTCCTTTTGACACATTAGTCTAGCTATCGAAAGAAGGCAGCGATGATCACGAGATCCGGCATCGGCGCGGCAGACGAGCATCAACAGTTCTTGGCGACCCCCAGAACTTGCAGGGCCATTGCTTGGTCCCAGCCAAGATCTATCAAGTCATCTTCGTCCAGCGAATGCGTGTGCTCCTTGATGATCAGCAACTGGCAGATGAACGCACTGGTTGCGTACCAGTAGGCTCTGCCCTTTTTCTTATTCTCGCGGTATTGCCTACCCAGGTAATCACGAGGATCCAAATCGTTTTTTTTGAGTACTTCGGCCAGTTCATCGATGGTCCTGAGCCCCGCACGGGCGCAGAGTTGAATCAGCTTGGCAAGCGCATCACGCTCGTCCCGTTCGGTCCTGAAGGGGTCGTTGAATATGAAGTGTGCGGCGCGAGCCCTTTCATCCAGACTCCTTACAAGCGGCGACGCCTCGAGAAACTGGCTCAGTGACAGTTCATCCAGCGGAATGCCTTGTGCGCTTTCCTTCAGTTTGTCGGCAATATCGGCGCTCAAGCTCTGGTACGCATTTCTTAGCGAAACGAACTCATCGTCGGCTATTTCGAACAGGGCCGAGAGTCGGCACAGTTTTCGTTTCAGTTGCTCGTGTGCGGTGCCTTCGCCCTTGTAGTCGAGTTTGTGGGAAACGGCTGCCCACGCGTGCTGCAACACGGTCCGCACCTGGATCTCGAAGCTCAGCCCTTCAACACCACTCACCTGGGCAGCGTCTGCCAGGTCGCTAGTGAAGGGTATGATGTAGTGTTGCGAGCGGTAGCCGAAGTGCGCCTCGTTTTCCGGCTTCTTGTTCTGCTGTTCCTGCGGTTTGCCAAAGCGAGCCAGCAAGGCATCGCCGATGTTATCCAGATCGGTCTCGTAGTAGGCAATGACTCTGAGGCCGACCAAGTCAGTGATATCGAGGAAAGGGTTCGAGTAGTCTTTTTCAGGTTTCAGGGCTTTTGTGATAAAGCTTTTTTCGTCCTTGGCCCGTGCTTCCACCAGATGAACGCTGATTTTATTGTCCTGCAGCGTCTTGGTGAGCTCCTCGCGCAAGTGCTCGGCACAGCGCCTGTACTGATCGAACTGTTGTCGATACCTTTCCCGCAGTATTCTTTCACGCTCGTCCATAGGCGGCATCGTCAAGCTCTCTTCGTTGTGGTTCAAACATAGCTGGCGCAGCACTTCTTGAACTTCTGCCCGCTGGCGCATGGGCAGGCGTCGTTGCGCCCGGCCTTGAGGCCCACCGTGGGGTCGATGAAGTACCAGTGCCCGCCGTTGTGCACGAAGGCCGAGCGCTCGCGGTGGCTGTGCTCGCCGTCGTTGTCGTGCCAGCGCGCCGTGAAGGTGACGAACGCGTGATCGGGCTGGCCGCCGAACACCTCGGCGCTCTCGACCTCCAGGCCCAGCCAGGTGCTTTGCGCGCTCCAGGCGGCAATGCCGGCGCGATCCAGCCCGGCCTGCTGCACCGGCAGGGTGGTCTTGATCAGGTAATCCACCAGCCCCAGCACATAGGCGCTGTAGCGCGAGCGCATCAGCGTCTGTGCATCGGGCGCCGGGTGGCCGGCATGATAATGCCCGCAGCAGGCATCGAGCAGGTTACCGCTGCCGCACGGGCAAACCGAGACACTCATTGCATCACCACCAGTACTTTCCAAAATTTTGCGGGTTGGCCCAGAACTTGGCGTTGAGCCAGTCGGGTACCTGTTTGTAGTCACGTAGATCATAGGTGAACAGGTTCAATACCTGCTCGTCACGTTGAAAACGCTCGCTGTCCTGCAGCGCCAGTGCGTAGAAGTCGGTGTCGCGCCAGCCGCTGGCCGCAAGGTCGACCAGCACCGCCACGCGGCTGGCGTTGAGGTTGCGAATGCCGCCGAGCAGTTGCAGGCCCTGCTGGTTGCTCAGGTGTTCCAGGCAGTCCACCAGCACCGCCAGGTCGAAACGCTGCGCGGCAAGCTCGGCCGGCAGCGCGCCGGGGCGGGCCACGGCGATCTGCGCCTGCGGGTGCGCGGCGGCGAAGGCCTCCAGTGCCGGAAACGACGTGCCCACCAGCAACAGGCGTCGCGGGGCATGGTGCTCCAGCAGGGCGGCGAGGGCCTGCTGGGGCGTGCGCGAAGAAAAACGGTCAGTCATCGAAGCTCCTCGGTAATGCGTCAAGACTAGCCGGCCCGCGACGCAAGGCATAGAGGCACGCGCAAAGCGCCATGGCTTATTGCTGGCGCAGATGGAATCACCGGTCTTTACTCCCAGAGCATCGGTTTTGCACCGATTCCCCCTAGGAGACGCGACAAAATGAGCATAGTTCGCACAGCATTGCCTCTGGTTCTGCTAACCAGCGTATTGACTGGTTGTGCAGGTTTGCAAAAAACCGACTGGCCGAAGTGTGCCGCCGTCGGGGGCGTTGGCGGTGCCGCCCTGGGCGCCATCGAAAGCTCCAGCTGGGCCGGCTGGGGCGCGCTGCTCGGCGGCGGCCTGGCGGCCGGTTACTGCTGGGCCCATGGCGACGGCGACGAAGACGGTGATGGCGTACCGGACAGCCGTGACAAGTGCCCGGGCACCCCGCGTGGCGTTCAGGTCGATGCCAACGGCTGCCCGCCGGAGCCGGTCGCGGTGGTCGAGGAAGTCGTGGTGGTCAAGGAAGAGGTCATCGTGATCCGCGATGTGCTGTTCGAGTTCGACTCGGCCAGGCTCACCACGGCCGACAAACTGCGCCTGGACAAGATCGCCACGCGCCTCAAGGCCGAAGCCCCGAGCGCACGCCTGAGCGTCACCGGGCACACCGACAGCCGCGGTAGCGATGCCTACAACCAGAAACTCTCGGAGCGCCGCGCCCATTCGGTGACCGACTACCTGGTCGAGAGCGGCATTGCGCGCAGCAGTTTCGTTTCGGTGCAGGGCGCCGGTGAAACCCAGCCGGTGGCAGACAACAACACCGCCGACGGACGCGCGATGAACCGCCGCGTGGAAATTCGCATCGATCGCTGAAGCCCTTGCGCCCCGCGGCTTGTGAAGTGTCGCGGGCGCGTCTTTACTCCTGTGTGACCGGTACTGGCCGGTGACACAGGAGCATTCCCCATGAATGTAATCACCAAGGCTGCGCTGCCCGTGCTCGTGGTCGCCAGCCTGCTGTCCGGTTGCGCCACCCACAGCGATGGCAGCGCCCCGTTGAACCAAAGAACCTGGCCCCTATGCAGCCTGCTGGGCGGCGCCGTGGGTGGCGGCCTGGGCGCCATCGAAAGCTCTGCCTGGGCCGGTGGCGGCGCGGCGCTGGGTGCCATCGCCGGTGGCCTGATCTGCTTTGCCCAGGACGGTGACGAAGACGGCGATGGCGTGTTCGACCGCCGCGACCGGTGCCCCGATACCCCGCCCAACACCCCGGTGAGCCACAACGGTTGCCCGTTGCCCCAATACCCGCCGAGCGAGAAGGCCCCGGCGCCTGAGCCCGAGGTGATCACCCTCAACGACCAGGGCAGCGTGATGTTCGCCTACGACTCGGCCGAACTCACCCCGGCCGCCCAGCAGCAGTTGCGTACCCTGACCGGCAAGCTCAATGACCCGAGCGTGGCCAGCATCAAGGTGATCGGACACACCGACAGCCGTGGCAGCGATGCCTACAACCAGGCGTTGTCCGAGCGGCGTGCCAGCAGCGTGGCCGAGTACCTGATCAGCCAGGGCCTGGCACCGCAGAAAATCACCAGCCAGGGGCGTGGCGAGCGCGAGCCGATTGCCGACAACGAAACCGATGCGGGCCGCGCGCAGAATCGCCGGGTCGAATTGCACCTCAATTGATCGACAGCGGGGCTGGCATCCGGAGGGTGCCAGCCGGTAATGTGGCGTGCAGTGCCTGTGTCGCGTAAGCGGGCCGCCAAACAAGAAAACGCAACAACAAGGGGCGCGGGTATGAAGGCGTTGTGGGGGCTGGGCAAGGCCCTGACGGTAGTGTTCTGGTGGGTGGTACTGGTGAATCTGCTGATGCCGGCAGACAAGCCGTTCCACCAGCTGATCAACCTCGCGGGGGCCGTGCTGCTGGTGCTGCACGTGCTCGAGGTGCTGATGTTCAACGGACGGTTGCGTGAGCGCAGCCATCGCTGGTTCGACCGTTTGCAGATTCTGCTGGTCGGCATCTTTCATATCCAATCGATACCGGCCCCGCGCCAGGAGGCTGGTCATGCGTAAGGTCGTGTTGTTGGCAGCACTGTTCAGCCCGTTGGCCCTGGCCGATGCGATCAGCGTGGCGGCGCACTCGGTGCTGCGCCTGCCGAACAAGGCCAGCGTGGTGCACCTGCAGCGCCTGGAGGTGGCGGATTCGGCCACCCTGGTGCTGCCGGCGAGCCTGGTGGAATTGAAGGTGGATGAGCTGTACCTGGGCAACCAGGCGCGCATTGCCATCGTGCCGGCCGAGCATGCGCTGAGCATGGAAGTGGCCCAGGCGCAATTGGGCCAGGGCAGTGAGATTGCTGCCCACGGTGCGCCGGGTACCTATGAGCGGGTCGCCAGGCCCGGACGTGACCTGAGCTTGCGCATTCAGGCGCTGGAGGCTTCAGAACTGGCCATCGACGCCCGTGGCGGCGCGGGGGCACCGGGGTATGTGGGGCTCGATGGCGGCAACGGCAAGGCGGGTGGTTGCACCTGGGGCCAGGCCAGCCGTGGCGCCAATGGCGACAACGGTGGCGATGGCCATGACGGGGCGCCCGGAGGCCGGGTGCGCCTGGCACTGCCGGCCAGCTTCCCGGCCGAGCAGATCAAGGTCAGGCTCGACGGCGGTGCGCCGGGGCTGGCAGGTGCGCCGGGCAAGCCGGGCGCAGGCGGGGCCAGCAAGGGTTGCCTGGTGTACCGCACCGATGCAGGGGCGACGGGAAGACCCGGGCAGCCCGGGCAACCGGGGGCGGCCGGGGCTGACGGGGAGCTGATTCTTCAGCGCCTCTGATCTTCAGGGCCGCTTCGCCGGCCAGGTCGGCCCCTGCAGGCAAACATGGCCTTTGCAGGAGCCCGCCTTGCTGGCGAAGCGGTCACCTCACACCAGCAGCCGGCTCGACGCCACCAGCACCACCGCAATACCCAGCAGCAGGTTGATCCCCACCAGGCGCCGAATGCGCCCGAGCACTGCGGCCCCGGCGGGCCAGTCCTGCGCCTTCACCGCCTTGCGCAACTCTGGCAGCAGCAGCGCCTGGATTCTCAGAAACAGCGCAAACATCGCAATCCCTGCGCCAATCATCACCTGCACATAACGTGGCGCAGTCTCGAACCCCGAGAAGCGCATGTGCATCATGCCCACGCCGGTGATCGCCAGCACCGCGACCGCCACCCAGACCCACACGAAAAAACGTTGAAACACTTCTACCCACAGCGTCAGCCGTGAAGGGCCGTCAAGCGCGGCCACCATGGCCGGGCGCAGGATCAGCCAGGCGAAGAACATGCCGCCCACCCAGATCAGGGCGGCCAGCAAATGCAGGCTGTAGGGGATGGCAAAGGCGGTCATCGGGAACTCCATTCGGCGCAAGGGGCAATAGCGGGGTATGATAGCGACCCATTCGAAACACTGAAAATTTATCCAGCCCTCCGGGCGCCCCGACACCATGATCAGCAACGAACTCAAATCCCAGATTCAGGGCGCCTATTCGCGTTTTCTCGAAGCCAAGAGCCTCAAGCCCCGCTACGGCCAGCGTCTGATGATCGCCGAAGTGGCCAAGGTGCTGGGCGACATCGCCGTGGACGACGAAGGCCGCCGCAGCGGCGAGCCCGCCGTGGTCGCGGTCGAGGCCGGCACCGGTACCGGCAAGACGGTGGCCTACAGCCTCGCCTCGATTCCCGCGGCCAAGGCTGCTGGCAAGCGCCTGGTGATCGCCACCGCCACCGTGGCCCTGCAGGAACAGATCGTGTTCAAGGACCTGCCGGACCTGATGCGCAACAGCGGCCTGAACTTCAGCTTCGCCCTGGCCAAGGGGCGTGGGCGCTATCTGTGCCTGTCCAAGCTCGACCTGCTGCTGCAGGAAGGCCACGCCCAGACCGCCACCGCGCAGCTGTTCGAGGAGGAGGGCTTTCGCATCGAGGTGGACGAGGCCAGTCAGAAGCTGTTCACCAGCATGATCGAGAAGCTGGCCGGCAACAAATGGGACGGCGACCGCGACAGCTGGCCACAGGCCCTGGAAGACCAGGACTGGTCGCGCCTGACCACCGACCACAGCCAGTGCACCGGCCGCCACTGCCCCAACTTCGGGCAGTGCACCTTCTACAAGGCCCGCGAGGGCATGGGCAAGGTCGACGTGATCGTCACCAACCACGACATGGTGCTGGCCGACCTGGCCCTGGGCGGCGGCGCCGTGCTACCCGACCCGCGCGACACCATCTATGTGTTCGACGAAGGCCATCACCTGCCCGACAAGGCCATCGGCCATTTTGCCCATTACACCCGCCTGCGCTCGACCGCCGACTGGCTCGAGCAGACCGCCAAGAACCTGGCCAAGCTGCTGGCGCAGAACCCGCTGCCGGGCGACCTGGGCAAGTACATCGAGCAGGTGCCGGAACTGGCCCGCGAGATCAAGGCCCAGCAGCAGTTCATGTTCAGCGCCTGCGAGCAGGTGGCGGAGTTTCGCCCGGGCGAAGACATGGAAGGCCGCGAACGCCCGCGCTATCGCTTCGTCGGCGGCGTGGTGCCCGAGCACATGCGCGAGATGGGCATCGAACTGAAAAAGGGCTTTTCGCGCCTGACCGACCTGTTCACCCGACTCACCGACCTGCTCAAGGAAGGCATGGACGCCGAAGTCAGCATCGGCATCCCCAGCCACCAGGCCGAGGAGTGGTACCCGTTGTTCGGCAGCCTGCAGACCCGTGCCCAGGGCAACTGGGAGCTGTGGACCGCCTTTACCGCCGAAGACCCGGAAGACAGCCCGCCGATGGCGCGCTGGCTGACCCTGGCCGAAAGCGGTGCGCTGTTCGATATCGAGGTCAACGCCAGCCCGATCCTGGCGGCCGAGATGCTGCGCCGCAACCTGTGGAACGTCGCCCATGGCGCCCTGGTGACCTCGGCCACCCTGACCGCGCTGGGCAAGTTCGATCGCTTTCGCATGCGCGCCGGGCTGCCCAAGCTGGCCGTCACGGCGGTGGTGCCCAGCCCGTTCCACCACGTGGATGCGGGCGTGCTGCGCGTGCCGGACCTGCGCGCCGACCCGCGCGATGCTCCGGCGCATACCGCCGCGATCATCCGCGACCTGCCCGAGCTGGTGGAAGGCTCGCGTGGCTCGCTGGTGCTGTTCTCGTCGCGCAAGCAGATGCAGGACGTGTTCGACGGCCTGGACCGCGACTGGCGCAAGCAGGTGTTCATCCAGGGCAACCTGTCCAAGCAGGAAACCCTCAACAAGCACAAGGCGCGCGTCGACGGCGGTGACTCCAGCGTGCTGTTCGGCCTGGCCAGCTTTGCCGAAGGGGTCGACCTGCCGGGTGCGTATTGCGAGCACGTGGTCATCGCCAAGATTCCCTTCGCGGTGCCGGACGACCCGGTCGAGGCGGCCCTGGCCGAGTGGATCGAGGCCCGTGGCGGCAACCCGTTCATGGAGATCGCCGTGCCGGATGCCTCGCTGCGCCTGATCCAGGCCTGCGGGCGCCTGCTGCGTACCGAACAGGACCGCGGCACCATCACCCTGCTTGACCGGCGCGTGGTCACCCAGCGCTACGGCAAGGCTATCCTCAATGCGCTGCCGCCGTTTCGCCGGGAAATTTCCTGAGCGGCACAGCGCTTTGCAGTGCCCCGTTGTCTATTGCACAGATCAAGGCCCGCAAGGGCCATCAAGGAGAACTCCAGCCCTATGTTGCGCCGTACCCTGCCTGCCGTGATTGCACTGTTGTTCAGCTCGCCGCTGCTGGCCGGGCAACAGACGCTGTTCAACTTCGTTCGCCCGGCCGCGGTGGTCAATGTGGTGACCGAAGATGCCAGCCTGCCGCAGTACAACGCGGAGCAGACAGCCGAGGGCGAGGTACTGCGGCGCGTGGTGTTCAACCCCGTGGAGCGCCCGAGCCTGCGCCTTAGCCCGCAGACCGGGGTGTGGGACTGGACGGGCGCTACCGCGCTGACCTTGCGCATGCAGAGCGCCATGGACTGGGCGCTGAGCGTCGACGTGACGGTGCTCAGCAGCGACGGCAGTACCCTCACCAGCCGCATCGACCTGCCGGCCGGCCCGGCACAGACCGTGATGGTACCGCTGACCGCCAGCTCGCCGCTCACCCAGGGCATGCGCGTCGGTCCGCCGATGCCGTTCCGTCATCAGGGCCAGCGGGTGCTGCTGACCAGCAGCGAGGGCAAGGCCGACCTCAAGCAGGTGGTATCGGTCACGCTGTCGATGCCCAGGCCCAAGGTGGCGCAGAGTCTGCTGATCGAGCGCTTTGGCGTGCAGGACGACGACGTGCTGCAAAAGGCCGCCTATGCCGGCCTCATCGACGGTTATGGGCAGTCCACCCGTGGTCGCTGGCCCGAAAAGATCAGCAGTGACGACCAGCTCAAGGCGGCTGCCCAGCGCGAGCAGCAGCAGCTCAAGGGCTGGCTGGACGAGCGCAGCAAGCTCAAGCTGGACACGTTCGGCGGCCTGCTTGGCGCTGAGGCATTCGAGGCCAAGGGGTTCTTTCGCACCGAAAAGCGTGAGGGTCGCTGGTTTCTGGTCACGCCGCTGGGGCATCCGTTCTACTCGCTGGGGGTCAATGCCGTGGCGGCCGATGGCGGGCGCACCTACGTGGAAGGGCGCGAGTCGATGTTCACCGCCTTGCCCGAGGCGCAGACCCCGCTGGCGCAGTACTACGGCCAGGGCGACAACCTGGACGGCAACGGTTCTTCCCAGGGGCGCGGTTTCGGCAAGGGGCGCTGGTTCGACTTCTACGCCGCCAACCTGGGCCGTGGTCACGCCACGCCGACGTTCGACCAGGCGCGCTGGCAGGGCCAGAGCCTGGATCGCCTGCAGGCCTGGGGTTTCAACACCCTGGGCAACTGGAGCGACAACGGCCTGCAGAGCGAACGCCTGGCCTACACCCTGCCGTTGTCCATCGGCGGCGACTACACCAGCATCAGCACGGGGGTGGACTGGTGGGGTGCGATGCCCGACCCGTTCGACCCGCGCTTTGCCATGGCCACCGAACGTGCTGTGGCGATTGCCGCGCGCGACCATCGCGACGATCCGTGGCTGATTGGCTATTTCGCCGACAACGAGCTGGCCTGGGCGGTGCCGGGTAATGAACCGAAGCAGCGTTATGCGCTGGCCTACGGCACCTTGCGCCTGACCACCGACTCGCCGGCCAAGCGTGCCTTTCTCAAGCAGCTGCGCGACAAGTACCGCAACCAGGAAGGCCTGTCCAAGGCGTGGGGCATCGAACTGACGGCGTGGGAGCTGATGGAGGACCCGGGTTTCGAGCCGCCGCTGCCCGACCCCGCGCACCCGGAAATCGAGGCCGACTTCAAGTATTTCCAGCGGGTGTTTGCCGAGACCTACTTCAAGACCATCTCCGACTCGCTGAAATGGCATGCGCCCAATCACCTGCTGCTGGGTGGGCGGTTTGCGGTCAGTACGCCTGAAGCGGTGGCGGCGTGTGCCAAGTACTGTGATGTGGTGAGCTTCAATGTGTATGCACCCACGCCGCAGGATGGCTACGACTTTGCCCAGCTCAATGCGCTGGACAAGCCGGTGCTGGTGTCGGAGTTCCAGTTTGGCTCGCGTGATCGTGGGCCGTTCGGGCCGGGGCCGATGGAAGTGGCGCGTGAGGAGGACCGTGGGCCGGCCTATGCGAACTTCGTCAAGGCGGCCTTGAAGGAGCCTTCGATTGTGGGAGTGCACTGGTTCCAGTACCTGGATCAGCCGGCCAGCGGGCGTTTGCTCGATGGCGAGAATGGGCATTTCGGCTTGGTGGGGATTACCGACGTGCCGTTTCAGGGGTTTGTGGAGAGTGTGCGCAAGAGCAATCTTGGGGTGGTGGAGCAACTGAACAAGCCGCTGGTGATGCCGGCACGGTAGGCGCCTGAGAGCGCAAGGGGACCGCCTGGCTTTGCGGTGTTCCCAAAAACCTCCAGTGCTGGAACAATGCCAGCCATTTTGTGGCGCAGTACGGCGGGGTAATTACGGGTGCAGATTCAAGGTCATTACGAACTCCAGTTCGAGGCGGTACGCGAAGCCTTCGCAGCACTTTTCGATGATCCCCAGGAACGCGGCGCCGCACTGTGCATCCAGGTCGGTGGCGAAACGGTCCTCGACCTGTGGGCCGGCACCGCCGACAAGGACGGCCAGCAAGCCTGGCACAGCGATACCATCGCCAACCTGTTCTCCTGCACAAAAACCTTCACCGCCGTCACCGCCCTGCAACTGGTGGCCGAAGGCAAGCTGGCGCTGGATGCACCGGTCGCTCGCTACTGGCCAGAATTTGCCCAGGCCGGCAAGAGCTCGGTAACCCTGCGCCAACTGCTGTGCCACCAGGCCGGCCTGCCGGCGATCCGCCAGTTGCTGCCCGCCGAAGCCCTGTACGACTGGCAGACCATGGTCGACACCCTGGCCGCCGAAGCCCCCTGGTGGACCCCCGGCACCGCCCACGGCTACGCCGCGATCACCTACGGCTGGCTGCTGGGCGAGCTGATTCGCCGCGCCGACGGCCGCGGCCCGGGCGAGTCGATCGTGGCGCGCACCGCCAGGCCCCTGGGGCTGGATTTCCATGTGGGACTGGACGATGAAGAGTTCTACCGTGTCGCGCACATAGCCCGGGGCAAAGGCAACCCGGGTGACGAGGCAGCCAAGCGGCTGCTGCAGGTGACGATGCGTGAGCCCGAGGCGTTGTCCACCCGCGCCTTCACCAACCCGCCAGCCATCCTGACCAGTACCAACAAGCCTGAGTGGCGACGCATGCAGCAACCGGCGGCCAACGGCCACGGCAACGCACGCAGCCTGGCCGGGTTCTATGCCGGGCTGCTGGACGGCAGCCTGCTGGAATCGGAACTGCTCGACGAACTGACCCGCGAACACAGCCTGGGCCAGGACATGACCCTGCTGACCCAGACCCGCTTCGGCCTGGGCTGCATGCTTGATCAGCCACAGGTGCCCAACGCCACGTTCGGGCTGGGCGCCAAGGCTTTCGGACACCCGGGGGCCGGCGGCTCGGTCGGTTTTGCCGATCCGGAACACGACGTGGCCTTTGGCTTTGTCACCAATACCCTGGGCCCGTATGTCCTGATGGACCCGCGGGCACAGAAACTGGTTCGGGTGCTGGCCGGCTGCCTTTGATCGGGTAAGTCCCTGCAACCGGAACCCATTGTCTATTCTGGATTCCAACAGCCTGCGCTGTCGGGTCAAATTTCTTTCATTTTCATGGTGTATCGCTGATGTCTTCACATAAAACCTTAGCTCTCGCCCTGTGCCTGGCCGTGACCGGTTGCGCACAGCACCCTCAGAACGGCTCGGCCGATGGCGGCCATGGCTGGTGGCCCTTCGGCTCCGACAAGGTGGCCGAAAAGGACGTGAAGGATGTGGTCACCGAGAAGGTTGCCCAGGCTGATGCCAAGTCTGAAAGCAGTAGCCGCTGGTGGTGGCCGTTCGGAAACAGCGACAAGGCCCAGAGCCAGGCCCAGGCGGTACCCAAGATCGACGTCAAGGCCACCCAGGCCTGGCTCGACGACTACGAGCCCAAGCTGCGCGAAGCGATCAAGGACAGCAAGTTCGAGCTCGAGCGCCGCGAAGACGTGCTGGTGGTGACCGTACCGGTCGACTCTTCGTACAACCCTGACCGCCCCGCCATGCTGTTGCCGGCCACCCTCGGCCCGATCACGCGCGTGGCCAAGGTGATCGAGACCGACTCCAAGACCGCCGTGCTGGTACTCGGCCATGCCGACAGCAGCGGCGCAGCTGCTGCCAACCAGAAGCTGAGCCAGGAGCGCGCCCAGTCGGTATCGGCGATTTTTCGCCTCAGCGGCCTGCAGCGTGATCGCCTGATGCTGCGTGGCATGGGGTCGGTGGCGCCGCGCGCCGCCAACGACAGTGTGCAGGGCCGCGCCTTGAACCGCCGCGTCGAGCTGCTGTTGACGCCACAGAACACCATGCTGGCGCTGGTGGCCAAGTACCAACAGCCGACCCCTAGCCCGGCCGAACTGGTTGCCGTGCAGGACGTCAAGGCGCCGGTCAAGGCCGCTGCCAAGCCCGCCACCAAACCAGCGGCGAAAGCCACTGCGAAAAAAGCCCCGGCCGCCAAGCCGGTGGCCAAGAAGAAGCCGGCTGCAGCCGCTGCCAAGCCGGCCGCCAAGAAAGCCGCCCCGGCTGCGAAGAAAGTCGTTGCCAGCAGCACCAGCCCTGCGAAGACCAACTGATCGTCAAGGAAACGCAGCATGACCCAGACCCTGGCCGATATGCGCCGCGACTACACTCGCGACGGCCTGACCGAAACCCAGGCGCCGGCAGAGCCGTTCGCGTTGTTTCACCAATGGTTCGAGGATGCCGTCAAGACCGAGCAGCCGCCCGTCGAAGCCAACGCCATGACGTTGGCAACGGTGGACGGCGAGGGGCGTCCGCATTGCCGTATCCTGCTGCTCAAGGGGCTGGATGAGCAGGGCTTCACCTTCTTCACCAACTACGAAAGTGCCAAGGGCCATCACCTGCGCGCCAACCCGTTCGCCGCCATGACCTTCTTCTGGCCCACCCTGGAACGCCAGGTGCGCATCGAAGGCAAGGTGGTGAAGGTCACGGCGCAGGAATCCGATGCGTATTACCAGGTACGCCCGCTGGGTAGCCGCCTGGGCGCCTGGGCATCGCCGCAGAGCCGGGTGATCGCCAACCGTGAAGAGCTGCAGGATCTGGTCAAGGCCACCGAGCAGCGCTTCAGCGATACCCAGCCGCACTGCCCCGAGCACTGGGGTGGCTACCGCCTGCTGCCGGAACGCATCGAGTTCTGGCAGGGCCGCCCGAGCCGCCTGCATGATCGTCTCAACTACCGGCTCAAACAGGGCCTGTGGCTGCGCGAGCGCCTGGCCCCTTAACCGGCGCGGTATTCGGCGGCCGCGCGTTCCAGCCAGGCCGCCAATTCCTTGCGTTTGACCTTTTGCGCCCTGGCGCTGTCCAGACGTTGTAGCATGAAGACGCGTTTGTGCTCGTCGTCCCCGGCCAGCGACAGGGCCAGGTCGCGGTCCATCCAGCGCTTGATGCGTACATACAGCCACCCGTGAAAATACAGACCCGCCAGGGTGGTTACGGCGATGATGAAGTAATCCATGTCTATCCTTGCCTGTTGAGTGTTGGGGTCATGGCGGGGATCAAGTGCCTGTACCGACGCTGAATGGAAGCAATTTTATACACCGTGTGTCGTGACAGTGGTCAACGCGCGGAGTCTAATGACTACCTGTCTTCTGGAGATGATCCTATGCGTAAATCAGTTTTGTTGGTGGCGTCGTTCACCACGATGTCGCTGCTGCTTGGCGGCTGTACCTCCAACCTGACCGGCGATTCCTATTCCCGCGATGAAGCCCGTCGCGTGCAACAAGTGCGCATGGGTACCATCGAGTCGCTGCGTCCGGTCAAGATCGAAGGCACCAAGACCCCGATCGGCGGCGGCGCCGGTGCCATCGTGGGTGGCGTGGCCGGCAGCGCGGTAGGCGGCGGTCGTGGCAGTATCGTCGCGGCGGTCATCGGTGCGGTAGCCGGCGGCCTGGCAGGTTCTGCAGCCGAGGAAGGCCTGACCCGCACCCAGGGTGTGGAAATCACCGTGCGTGAAGACGATGGCAGCATGCGCGCCTATGTCCAGCAGGTTCAGCAGAACGAAATCTTCCGGGTGGGCGAGCGCGTTCGCATCATGACCGTGGATGGCACCAGCCGGGTTTCTCACTGAACCTTGTCCTGCAGCCCTCTGGTTATGCGGGCATGCAAACAAAACCCCGACTCGGCACCGCCGTTCGGGGTTTTTCATTGCCGGTTCGGCATCAACTGCCGACGGCCTTGCGGCTGGCCATGGCGGTTACCGCGTAGCCGATCACCGCTGCCAGGATGGAACCGGTGAGAATGCCCATGCGGTCCATGCCGGCGTACTCGCTGCTGCCCGGCACGAAGGCCAGCGAGCCGACGAACAGGCTCATGGTGAAGCCGATGCCGCACAGGATCGCCACCCCCAGCACCTGGCCCCAGTTGGCGCCACTGGGCAGGGCGGCCAGGCCCAGCTTGATCGCCAGCCAGGTCAGGCCGAACACCCCGACGGTCTTGCCCAGCAGCAGGCCGACCGCGATGCCCATCGGCACATGGTGGGTAAAGCTCTCGGCGGTGACGCCGGCCAGCGACACGCCGGCATTGGCGAAGGCGAACAGAGGCAGGATACCGAACGCCACCCAGGGGTGAAGGGCGTGCTCCAGCGCCAGCAGGGGCGACGGCTCTGCGTTGCGAGTGCGCAGCGGGATGGTCAGCGCCAGGGTGACACCGGCCAGCGTGGCATGCACGCCGCTCTTGAGTACGCACACCCACAGGATCAACCCGATCACCATGTACGGCCCCAGCTTCACCACACCCATCCGGTTCATCGCCACCAGCGCTACCAGGCAGGCGGCGGCCAGCATCAGCGACAGGGTGGACAGGGCGCCGGAGTAGAACAGGGCGATGACGATGATCGCGCCCAGGTCGTCGATGATCGCCAGGGTCATCAGGAACAGCTTGAGCGACACCGGTACACGCTTGCCGAGCAGGGCCAGCACGCCGAGGGCGAAGGCGATATCGGTGGCGGTGGGGATCGCCCAGCCGGCCACGGCGGCGGGGTTGTCCTTGTTGAGGAAGTAGTAGATCAGTGCCGGAACCACCATGCCGCCGATGGCGGCTGCGCCGGGCAGCACGATCTGCGAGGGCCTGGACAGGTGGCCGTCGATGATCTCGCGCTTGACCTCCAGGCCGATGAGCAGAAAGAACAGTGCCATCAGGCCGTCGTTGATCCACAGCAGCAGGGGCTTGGCGATTTGCAGCGCGCCCACCTGGGCCACCACGGGCACGTCGAGCAGGCCGTTGTAGAGGTAGGAGAGGGGGGAGTTGTTGATGATCAGCGCAAGGACAGCCGCGGCAATCAGCAGCAGGCCGCTGGCTGATTCGAGCTGGAAGAAACGCGTGAATGTGCTGCGTAGAGGCAAGGGTGCTCCTCCATCCTGAAATTCGAAGAGGAACACCCTACCCTGTGGGGATATGCTTTAGAACAAAAACTATATTCTTTTTTGTTATATGCTATTGCGGCTTTTCCGCCGGCAAGGCCAACCCCTGCAGGGGCCGATCTTGCCGGCGAAACGGCCCGCAAGCCCTACCTCACGCTTCCAGGTCCAGCCCCAGCATGCTGCACGCCACTGCCTCGGCCACACGAATTCCGTCCACGCCCGCCGACAGAATCCCGCCTGCATACCCAGCCCCCTCACCGGCGGGGAACAGCCCCTTCAGGTTCAGGCTCTGCAAGCTGGCATCGCGGGTGATGCGCAGCGGCGAGGAGGTACGCGTCTCGATGCCGGTCAACACCGCATCGGGCAGGTTGTAACCCTTGATCTGCCGGTCGAACGCCGGCAGTGCCTCACGGATCGCCTCGATGGCGAAGGCCGGCAGGCTCAGCGCCAGGTCGCCCAGGCTCACGCCCGGCTTGTACGAGGGTTCCACGCTGCCCAGGGCGGTGGATGGCTTGCCGGCGACAAAGTCGCCCACCAGTTGCGCCGGTGCCTGGTAGTTGCTGCCACCCAGCTCATAGGCCAGGCTCTCCAGGCGTTCCTGCAGTTCGATGCCGGCCAGCGGGCCGCCCGGGTAGTCCTGCTCGGGGGTGATGCCGACCACGATGCCAGAGTTGGCATTGCGCTCGTTGCGCGAGTACTGGCTCATGCCGTTGGTGACCACGCGGCCCGGTTCGCTGGTGGCAGCTACCACCGTGCCGCCCGGACACATGCAGAAGCTGTACACCGAACGTCCGTTCTTGGCGTGGTACACCAGCTTGTAGTCGGCCGCGCCGAGTTTCGGGTGTCCGGCATACTTGCCCAGGCGGGCCTTGTCGATCAGGGTCTGCGGGTGCTCGATGCGAAAGCCGATGGAGAACGGCTTGGCTTCCATGAACACGCCCCGCGCATGCAGCATGCGGAAAGTGTCGCGGGCGCTGTGCCCCAGGGCCAGGATCACGTGGCGCGAATGCAGCTGTTCGCCACTTTCGAGTACCACGCCGGTCAGTTGCTCGCCCTCGCTGATCAGGTCGGTGACCTTCTGCTCGAAACGCACCTCGCCGCCCATGGCTTCGATCTGCTGGCGCATGTTCTCGACCATGCCGGTCAGGCGGAAGGTACCGATGTGCGGCTTGTTGACGTACAGGATCTCGTCCGGCGCACCGGCCTTGACGAACTCGTGCAGCACCTTGCGGCCGTGATGCTTCGGGTCCTTGATCTGGCTGTACAGCTTGCCGTCGGAGAAGGTGCCGGCACCGCCTTCGCCAAACTGCACGTTGGACTCGGGGTTGAGTACGCTCTTGCGCCACAGGCCCCAGGTGTCCTTGGTGCGTTGGCGCACCTCCTTGCCGCGTTCGAGGATGATCGGCTTGAAGCCCATCTGTGCCAGCAGCAGGCCGGCGAAGATCCCGCACGGGCCGAAGCCGACCACGATCGGGCGTTCGGCAAGCTCGGCCGGCGCCTGGCCGACCGGCTTGTAGCTGACGTCCGGGGCCGGGGTGATGTTGTGATCGTCGGCGAACTTCTGCAGCAGCTCAGCTTCGTTGCTGGCTGTCAGGTCGATGGTGTAGATGAACAGCAGTTCGGTGTTCTTCTTGCGCGCATCGTAGCTGCGCTTGAACAGCGTGAAGTCCAGCAGCTGGTCGTCGCTGATCCCCAGGCGCTGCACGATGGCTTCGCGCAGGGCTTCGTCCGGGTGATCCAGCGGCAACTTCAGTTCAGTGATTCGTAGCATGACAGGGTCCAGTATCCCGGCCATCAAAGGGCCGGCGGCTTTGCACAAACCGCCAAGTATAAGCTGTTCGCAGGCGCTTAAGGCAGCTTAAACGCGTGCGGCCGGTCAGTCGTTGCGCGAGCCGCCGTAGTAGCCGCAGCCACGCAGGGTCTGGCCGTCGATGCGCAGTTCGGCGCTCAGGTGGCTGACCGCGCCGGTGGCGATGTCCACGCAGCGCTGCGGGGCGACCCACAGGTCGATGCGCTGGCCATTGGCTTCGGTGCTCAGTGACAGGCGCCCGTCGGGCATCTGTTCTTCCAGGTACGGCACCGCCAACGAGGGCTGGCCAGGGCGGTCGAGCACCATGCCCTGGCCGCTGGCCTTGATGTTCCAGTCCGGCTCATGGCCGCTGGCGCGCAGGATCAGGCGCTTGAAGTTCGGGTCGCTGCAGGCGCTGGAGGAGTGCTCGACGCGGTACAGCTGTTGCACGTCGAGCTGGCCATCGTTGCCGGCCTGCTGGCTGCCGGCCAGCTTGCCGCGCACGTCGGCGAACAGGGTGCCGGGGGTTGCCGCCAGTGCCGAAGCTTCCTGCAGCAGGCCGGTGTTGCCGGTGTCGCGGACCACGAAGCGGCGGCTCTCCTCGCACGGCTTGAACAGCAACTGGCCGCCAGCGGCGGACAGCTCGCCCTGCAGGCGAGTCATGCCGACGGTGGACACCGTCTCGGGTTTGTCTGCCAGCATCTGGCAACCGGCGAACAGGGGCAGCAGGGCGGCTAACAGCAGCGAAGGGGCGGCACGCATCGGGGGGCTCCAGCATCGGGTCCAGAAAAGTGCCGTCACGTTACGCAGCCTGGGGCGCAATCACAAGGCCCTAGCCCACGTGATAGGTCTGCCCGGTCTGCAGCCCCTCCACGCTCTTGGCGTAGGCCAGCGCCACGTCGGCCGCCGGTACCGGCTTGAAGCCGCGAAAGTAGGGGGCATAGTCGGGCATGGCCTCGAGCAGCACGGTCGGACTGATGGCGTTGACCCGCAGCCCGCGTGGCAGCTCGATGGCGGCGGCGCGCACGAAGGCGTCGATGGCACCGTTGACCAGGCTGGCCGAGGTGCCGGTACGGATCGGGTCGTGGCTGGTGACGCCGGTGGTGAAGGTGAACGAGCCGCCGTCATTGATGAACTCGCGACCGATCAGCAGCAGGTTGACCTGGCCCATCAGCTTGTCGTTCAGGCCCAGGGCAAACCCCTGTTCGTCCAGTTCGTCCAGGGGCGCGAACACCACGTTGCCGGCGGCGCACACCAGGGCATCGAAGCGCCCGGTCTGCTCGAACAGGCGGCGAATCGAGGCACTGTCGCTGATATCGGCCTGCAGGTCGCCGCTGTTGCGACCGACCCGGATCACCTCGTGGCGCTGTTCCAGTTCACGGGCCACGGCCGAACCGATGGTACCGCCGGCGCCGATCAGAATGATTTTCATGGGGCTGTTCCTCGCGTGTGGGGTGAGGTTTCAGTCTAGGGTGGATTTTTGCGTGAATAAGCCTGCTAATAGGCAACCTTTGGTTTTCATGCGGAAACAATCCATGAGCGAGCTGGACGATCTGGCGGCCTTTGCGGTGTTGATGGATGCGGGCAGTTTTACCCTGGCTGCGGAGCAGCTGGGCTGGAGCAAGGGGCAGTTGTCCAAGCGCATCAGCCAGCTGGAGAGCAGCCATTCGGTCAAGCTGCTGCACCGCACCACGCGGCGCCTGAGCCTGACTGCCGCGGGCGCAGCGCTGCTGCCCCAGGCCCAGGCGCTGGTGCGCCAGGTGACCCAGGCGCGCCAGGCGCTGTCGCGGCTCAAGGATGACCTGTCGGGCCCGGTGCGGGTGACGGTGCCGGTGTCGCTGGGTGAAACCTTCTTCGAAGGCCTGCTGCTGGAGCTGGGCAACCAGTACCCGCAGTTGCAGATCGAACTGGAACTGGACAATGCCTACCGCGACCTTCTGCGCGACGGCTTCGACCTGGCCATCCGACAGATCCCGGGCAATGACGAGCGCCTGGTGGCGCGGCCGCTGCTGGCCATGCAGGAGCTGACCTGCGCCAGCCCGGCGTACCTGGAGCGCCACGGCACGCCGACCACGCCGCAGGCGCTGGCCGAGCATCGCTGCCTGCTCAACAGTCATTACAGCGGACGCGAGGAATGGCTGTACCACCAGCAGCATGAATTGCTGCGGGTGCAGGTGGCGGGGAATTTTGCCAGCAATCACTACAGCCTGTTGAAGAAGGCGGTGCTGGTGGGGGCGGGGGTGGCGCGGCTGCCGTCCTACATGTTGCATGCCGAGCTGGCGGACGGGCGCTTGTGCTGGTTGCTGCGCGATTACCAGACACGCAGTACGCCGTTGTTCCTGGTGCACCCGTATCAGGGCGGGATGCCCAAACGCGTGCAGGTGGTGGCCGATTACCTGGTGCGCTGGTTCAAGCGTGGCAGCCAGGCGCTGGGTGCGTTGCCGGTACCGGCCCCTTCACCGACAACGCCGGCTCCTGCACTGTAGGAGCCAGCGTTGCCGGCGAAGGGGCCGTCTGGTTCAGCCCCCCAGGTACGCGTCGCGTACTTTCGGGTCGGTCAGCAGCGCTTCACCGGTGCCCTGCATCACCACCCGGCCGTTCTCCAGCACATAGGCACGGTCGGCGATCTTCAGGGCCTGGTTGGCGTTCTGCTCCACCAGGAACACCGTTACACCATCCTTGCGCAGCTGTTCGATGATGTCGAAGATCTGCTGGATGATGATCGGCGCCAGCCCCAGTGAGGGTTCGTCGAGCAGCAACAGCTTGGGCTTGCTCATCAGCGCACGGCCGATGGCGAGCATCTGCTGCTCGCCCCCGGACATGGTGCCGCCACGCTGGCTGAAGCGCTCCTTGAGCCGCGGGAACAGGTGCAGCACCTTGTCCATCTGCTCTTGGTAGTCGCCCTTGTCGGTGAAGAACCCGCCCATGGCCAGGTTCTCCTCCACGGTCAGGCGTGCGAACACGCGCCGACCCTCGGGCACCACGGCAATACTCTTGCGCATGATCTGCGCCGAACTTTGCCCCACCAGCTCCTCGCCCATGTAGCGGATGCTGCCGCTGTGGGCCTGGGGCGACCCGCACAGGGTCATCAGCAGGGTCGACTTGCCTGCGCCGTTGGCGCCGATCAGGGTGACGATCTCGCCCTGGCGAATCTCCACGTTGACGCTGTGCAGCGCCTGGATCTTGCCGTAGAAGGTGGAAACGTTTTCGAACTGCAGCATTTACGCTTCCCCCAGGTAGGCTTTGATCACTTCAGGGTTGTCCCGGATCTGTTGCGGGGTGCCATCGGCCAGCGGCGTGCCCTGGTTGATCACCACGATATGGTCGGAAATGCTCATGACCAGCTTCATGTCGTGCTCGATCAGCAGCACGGTCACCCCGTGTTCCTCACGCAAGGTGCCGATCAGCGCCTTGAGGTCTTCGGTCTCTTTCGGGTTCAGGCCTGCCGCCGGCTCGTCGAGCATGAGGATCCGCGGGCGGGTCATCATGCAGCGGGCGATTTCCAGCCGGCGTTGCTGACCATAGGCCAGGGTGCCGGCGTTACGGTTGGCGAACTCGACCAGGTCGACCTTTTCCAGCCAGTACTGCGCGTACTCCATCGCCTCGTGCTCGCTGCGACGAAAGCCCGGGGTCTTGAACAGGCCGGCGAAGAAGTTGGTGTTCAGGTGACGGTGCTGGGCGATCAGCAGGTTTTCCAGCGCGGTCATTTCCTTGAACAGGCGCACGTTCTGGAAGGTACGCACCACGCCCTTGCGGGCGATCTCGTGGCCGGCCAGGCCCTGGATGGGCTGGCCGTCGAGCAGGATGCTGCCGCCACTGGGCTTGTAGAAGCCGGTCAGGCAGTTGAACACGGTGGTCTTGCCGGCGCCGTTGGGGCCGATCAGTGCCACCACTTGTTTTTCCTTGACGGACAGGGCCACGCCGTTGACCGCCAACAGGCCGCCGAAGCGCATGCTCAGGCCGCTCACTTGCAGAATTTCGCGGCTCATCGACGCAGCTCCATGTGTGGACGTTGCATAGGCAGCAGGCCCTGCGGACGCCAGATCATCATCAATACCATCAGGGCACCGAACATCAGCATCCGGTATTCACTGAAGTCGCGCATCAGTTCGGGCAGCAGGATCATCACGATGGCCGCGAGGATCACGCCCAGCTGAGAGCCCATGCCGCCGAGCACGACAATGGCGAGGATGATCGCCGACTCGATGAAGGTGAACGACTCCGGCGTCACCAGGCCCTGGCGCGCGGCGAAGAAGCTGCCGGCAAAACCGGCGAAGCAGGCACCGAGGGTGAAGGCCGAGAGCTTGATGATGGTCGGGTTCAGGCCCAGCGCACGGCAGGCGATCTCGTCTTCGCGCAGCGCTTCCCAGGCACGTCCGATCGGCATGCGCAGCAGGCGGTTGATCACGAACAGCGCGAGCAGGGCCAGCAGCAGTGCCACCAGGTACAGGAAGATCACCTTGTTGATCGAGTTGTATTCCACCCCGAAGAACTCGTGGAAGGTCTGCATGCCTTCAGCCGCCCTGCGCTCGAAGCTCAGGCCGAAGAACGACGGCTTGGGAATGTTGCTGATGCCGTTCGGGCCGCCGGTGAGGTCGGTCAGGTTACGCAGGAACAGCCGGATGATCTCGCCGAAACCCAGGGTCACGATGGCCAGGTAGTCACCGCGCAGGCGCAGCACCGGGAAGCCCAGCAGGAAGCCGAACGTGGCCGCCATCATCCCCGCGATGGGCAGGCACACCCAGAAGCTCAGGCCGAAGTAGTGCGACAGCAGCGCATAGCTGTAGGCGCCCACGGCATAGAAGCCCACGTAGCCCAGGTCGAGCAGGCCCGCCAGGCCGACCACGATGTTCAGGCCAAGGCCCAGCATCACGTAGATCAGGATGAGCGTGGCGATGTCGACCGCACCGCGCGAACCGAAGAACGGCCACACCAGGGCAACCGCGATCAGGCCCAGGATGATGTAGCGCTGGGTGCGCGGCAGGGTCAGGAAGTTGCTGACCTTGGGCGATATCAGTGCACCCCGGGGGGCGGACCGCATCATCGCGCTCCATTGCTTGTCGAACAGCACGCGCAGGAACATCAGCACCGAGCACACCACAATCACGCTCAGGGCCAGGGGCCCCTGGCCATGCACCTGCAGGCTGATACCGACGATGCTGAGTTTCAGGCCCAGTACCGGGAATGCCACGGCCCAGACCAGCAAGGCGCTGAAAAACGCCGATTTGAGATTTCTGCTCATACTTTCTCGACCTCCGGACGGCCCAGGATGCCGGTCGGACGGAACAACAACACCAGAACCAGAAGACCGAATGCCACCACGTCCTTGTACTGGTCACCGAAGATATCGGCGCCAAAGGCCTCGGCCACGCCCAGCACCAGCCCGCCGAGCATGGCGCCCGGAATGCTGCCGATGCCGCCCAGCACCGCCGCGGTAAAGGCCTTCAGGCCCACCAGGAAGCCGGCGTTGGGGTTGATCACGCCGTACTGCATGCTCAGCAGTACCGCTGCCACGGCCGCCAGGGCCGCACCGATCACGAAGGTCAGGGCGATGATGTTGTTGGTGTTGATACCCAGCAGGTTGGCCATCTTGATGTCTTCGGCACAGGCGCGACAGGCGCGGCCCAGGCGTGAACGCGAGATGAACAGGGTCAGCCCGGTCATGGCCACCAGGGTGACGACGAAGACCAGGATCTGCATGTAGGAAATCAGGACTTCCTCGGCGCCGCCCGGCCCGAAGGAGATGCTCCCCGGAATCAGGTTGGGGATCGACTTGTCCTTGGAATCCTGGGCAAGCAAGACAGTGTTCTGCAGGAAAATCGACATGCCGATGGCAGAGATCAGCGGGATCAGCCGGTTGCTGTTGCGCAAGGGGCGGTAGGCGACCCGTTCGATGCTGTAGCCATAGGCGCTGGTGACCACGATGGTCGCGATGAACGCGGCGGTCATCAGTATCGGCAGTGAGTCGATGCCCATCATGGCCAGCCCGGCAAGGGCGATGAAGGCCACGTAGGAACCGATCATGTACACCTCGCCGTGGGCGAAGTTGATCATTCCAATGATGCCGTAAACCATTGTGTAGCCAATGGCTATCAAGGCATAGGTGCTGCCAATGGTCAGGCCATTAACCAGCTGTTGGAAGAAGTGATAGATCTCAGGCATTACAGCGCTCCTAAAAACCCGATACGCATTTCACTGGTGGGCTTGCGCCCGTCCCGGCTTGTGGTCTGAGGCCACTTCGCACAGGCACTGCCAGCGAACCGCTGGTGACGGTTTTAAGATTTTCAGGTGAACCTGCTCCCGGATCGCGGGAATCAGGCCCATGAACCTCGTAAAACAAAGCCCACTGCTCGCACAGTGGGCTTGTAGTCATGGAGTGACGGGATTACTGAGGGGAAACTTCGGTTTTAGGTTTGCCGAAATGCCATTCGTAGACGACGAACTTGAAGTCCTTCAGGTCGCCGTTCTTGTCATAGGACAAGTCGCCGGTAGGGGTCTTGAAGGTGCCGGTGTGCAGGGCCTGTGCGACCTTGTCGGTGTCTTCGCTCTTGGCCGCCTTGATGCCTTCGGCGATCAGCTCCACCGCCGAGTAGGCCGGGAACACGAACGGACCGCTCGGGTCCTTGCCGTCAGCCTTGATGGCGTCGACGATGGCCTTGTTCGCAGGGTCGGCGTCGAACGACTTGGGCAGGGTTACCAGCAGGCCTTCGGAAGCGCCCTGGGCGATCTGCGAGATCGAGTCGTTGCCAACGCCCTCTGGGCCCATGAACTTGGCCTTCAGGCCTTTTTCCTGAGCCTGGCGCAGGATCAGGCCCAGCTCTGGGTGGTAGCCGCCGTAGTACACGAAGTCGACGTTGGCTTGCTTGAGCTTCTGGATGATCGAGGAGAAGTCCTTGTCGCCGGCGTTCAGGCCTTCGAACACGGCAACCTTGGTGCCTTTGCCTTCCAGGGTCTGCTTGACCGCGGTGGCGATGCCTTCACCGTACTGCTGCTTGTCGTGCAGTACCGCAACCACCTTGGGCTTGACGTGGTCGGCGATGTAGTTGCCGGCGGCCGGGCCCTGGGCGCTGTCCAGGCCGATGGTACGGAAGATCAGCTTGTAGCCGCGGGAGGTGATTTCCGGGCTGGTGGCAGCCGGGGTGATCATGATCACGCCTTCATCTTCATAGATGTCGGACGCTGGTTGAGTGGAGCTGGAGCACAGGTGGCCGACCACGAACTTGACGCCATCGTTGACCACTTTGTTGGCGACTGCCACGGCCTGTTTAGGGTCGCAGGCGTCGTCGTATTCCTTGGCTTCGAGCATCTTGCCGTCAACGCCGCCCTTGGCGTTGATGTCCTTGATGGCCTGTTTTGCACCGATGAACTGCATGTCACCGTATTGAGTAACCGGACCGGTCTTCGGGCCGGCGATGCCGATCTTGATGGTATCGGCGGCAACTGCATGGCTGGCAACCCCGGCCAGAACCATTGCGGCGAACAGCTTGGAAATCTGCTTACTCATAGTGCTCCACTCATTCTGTTGTAATTTTTATAGTCCTGGTGCCCAGGGCTACGGACCGGGATACCGTGACGGCCACGCCGTCCCGCCTTTCCCGTGTTCCCCCGCAAAATGCCCTGGCAACTGTACCGGTACAGTGTAGAGCGCCGCTTGATCGATTGAAAAGCGGGCTTTTCGGGGCAAAATCCGGGGGTGTCGCCTAATCGACAGAAAGTTACATAAAGGCGCCGCCAATTTGCCAGCATGCTGCGGCGGGGCGTGATCTTCATGGCCTTGTCGATCAATTACTTATTTGAAACTGGGTTTTTCTGCAAAAATAGCGACCTTTCAGTGGTCGAATTATTTCTGGTAGGAACCCATGACAGATCAACCAAGCACCCTCTATGCCAAATTGCTCGGCGAGACTGCAATCATCGAGTGGAAAGCGCTGGAGCGTTTTTGGGCCAAGGGTGACCTGATTTGGGTCGACCCGTCGCTGGACCTGATCGAGGTGGCGTCGGCAATGGCCGAAAACCGCAGTGAAACCGTGGAAAAATGGCGAAATGATGGCACGGTCGTGCCGGTGACTGCCGAGCAGGCGCTAGACCTTTCGCACACGATTGCGCCGATCTGGGCAGTGGTGGTTTCGCCGTTTATCGTGATTCAGAAAAAGTCCGCGCCCTGATCTGGTGCGCAAAAACGAACAGCCGGAAGATTTTGGTGCGCGAGGGCGTTCAGGCGGGGTGGTTGTTGGTAACAGTGGGGCAGGGGTTCAAAAAACGCGGTAACAGTTCTTGCCTCATCGCGGGTCAAGCCCGCTCCCACAGGTTGGTGGAGACCTTGGTGGGAGCGGGCTTGACCCGCGATGGCCGCAAAGCCGCCGCGCAGATTACTCGTAGTCTGTCTTGCCCGTATGGCTGTTGAGCGAAATCACCCGCGTCTTGCCGATGCGGTGACGGTAGATCTCGCGCAGGTACTTCACCGCCTTCTTCACGCACTCGCGTGACAGGCGGATATCGTTGATCGACACGAACTTGCTCTTGTCGTTGATCAGCTCGCGGTACTTCTTCTCGTACATCGGCTTGATCGCGTACCAGTTGGTATCGAGGATCTTGGCCGGGTTCTCGAACTCGTTGAGCAGGTCGTCGATACGGTCCTCGTCGAATTCCTCACGGGTGATGAAGTCGAGGATGGCGTTGTCCAGCGTGTCGTCGAAACGGTACGGGGTGCGCGCGAAACAGCGCTTGATGAACGCCACGATCAGGGTCAGGAAGTCGTCCGACAGGCACGGGCTCTTGGCGATCAGGGTGGTCAGCGACAGGTTGGCCGAGGCGCCGATCACCAGCGCGTAGCGCTTGAGCGTGGTGTTGGGGAACAGGCTGTTGAGGTGGGTCTTGAGCCGGTTCAGGTCCATGTACGAGAGCTTGTAGTCCTTGGGCAGGGACACGATCGACACCACCGACGAGCAGTTCTTGAAGAAGTGCAGGTCATGCAGCGCCGCGGCGTCGTAGCCGGAGGTCTTGTACTGCTCCAGGGCCGCGCGATAGCGCTTGGACTCGATCGGCAGCAGGCTGATGCCCTCGATCGCCTGGGTCACCTTGTTGAAGTGCGGCAGGTCGATGGAGCGGAAGAACAGGTCGTCGATGTTGAGCTGCGGCTTCTCTTTCTCGAACACCTTGAACTTGTCGTTGCCTGGCGTCGGCTGCTCGGGCACTACCGATTCGGCGTAGGCGATGGCCACCGGGCCGGCCAGGCTCATGAACAGGTCGTTGGCATCCAGGCGGATGGTCTCGCCGATGTCGATGCCGGCGCGCCGGAAGTAGTTCTGGTCGTAGTCGGTGGTCACCGCCTGGGCGGTGAGGATGTTGAAGATCTGCTGCGAGATGTACTGGTTGGCGTGCTTCTCCATGGCATTGACGTCAATGTCCTGGATGTTGCCGTCATCGTTCTCCTCGGCATAGCGCATGATGTCGTTGGAGATCAGCATCATCGCGTTCCACGGACGGATACGCCCCATCACGCTGGCTTCGCTGCTGTCCTCGTTGTCGAAGTTGTACGAGAAGTCCCATTCCTCCGACAGGTACTTGCACAGCAGGCGGCCGGCGTTGATGTGCAGTGCCTCGGACATCTCGCTGCGGTGGTCGGAGATGTTCGGCAGCACGCAGATGCCGCTGGTGAAGATCGGCTCGAAGACGAAGGAGTGCCCGCTCTTGGTGTCGTTCTCGTCGGCCGGCTTGGTGTCGAACGTCTTGTTCATGTACGAGAACTGCTGGGCCAGGCCGAACTCCGATGCCATGCCCGAGCCGGTACCGCCACCGGCGCTGAAGATGTAGAAGTACAGGCGCGACTGGTTGGCCTTGATGCCGCACGAGTCGATCAGGTACGAGTGGATCAGCTTCCAGTCGGCACTGGAGAAGCGCTGGGTTTCCTTGTTGAGGATGATCTTGGCCAGGTACTGGCCCAGGATCGGCGCGTTGCCGGCGCCGCCCGCATGCACCTCGGACAGGTCCATGATCTTCATCTTGCTGTAGTCGCGCAGAAAGCCGCTCTTCTCGCCCTTGCGCGAAAAACGGATGCGCCCGGCGATATCCTTGTCCAGGTCGCCCAGCATCACCAGCGGTTCCACCAGGAACACCGGCTTGGCGCCCTTGTTCTGCACCAGGCGCAGGTTGTTGCGGATCCAGCGGCCCGGGCTGTAGGGCTGCTCGCCGGCGTGGCGGTCTTCGTTGTTGAATTCGTTGAGGTAGAAGGTGCGGGCGTTGTACACCAGCTCCGCCACATCCAGGGCAATGTTCGAACCGCAACGACCCAGGCCGATCAGGCACACCGAAGGGAACTGCTGGTCCAGGCGCAACTGGGTGTCATCTTCGACATGCACACTGGGCGGGAACACCAGGTCGCGCAGGCCGTCGAGGTTGTCCAGGATGCGCTGGATGTCGGTCTCGGTGTAATACAGGTACTGCTGCGGCGTAGCCGCGCGCGGGCTGTAGTATTCTCGAGGCGCCGGGGCGGTGAGCGCGGTGGAGGATGACATCAGCTCGGAAACCGCGGTGGCAGAAGTATTCTTTGAGGTCATTTTGCGCCATTTGCCTGGGTGGACGGCTGGTAAAAGTCGATATCATCGAGCCATCACGGGATAAGTTTCGCGACTGTATCAGTGCGCCTTTGGCGTGAGCGATAGGGTCCTGCCCTATAACCCTCTAAGGGTTTTCCTGTCACGTCTGAGAACTGAATCGTCCGCATCGCCAACTTCTTTAATTTGCCAGGAGCTGTCATGAGCATTGCACTACCTTCGCTGGGGTTCGCCGGTATCGGTCTGATGGGATTGCCCATGTGTCGGCGCCTGCTGGCGGCCGGTTTTCCGTTGACCGTGTGGAACCGTTCATCGGACAAGTGCGCGCCACTGGTGGCCGCCGGGGCGAGCCAGGCGAACAGCCCGGCAGAGCTCTGCGCGGCGGCGGACGTGGTGATGCTGTGCCTGGCCGACACCCAGGTGGTGCACGAGGTGGTGTTCGGTGACGACGGTATCGCCGCAGGCGGCGCGGCCGGGCAGCTGCTGGTGGATTTTTCCAGCCTGGAGCCCGGCGCCACGCGGCAAATGGCCGCACAGCTGAGGCAGGCCTGCGGCATGCACTGGCTGGATGCACCGGTGTCGGGCGGCACCCCGGGCGCCGAGGCCGGCAGCCTGGCGATCATGGTCGGCGGCGAGGCGGCCGATCTTGAGCGGGTGCGCCCGGTGCTCCAGGTGCTGGGGCAGCGGGTCACGCACATGGGCGCGGTGGGGGCAGGGCAGGTGACCAAGGCCTGCAACCAGATGATCGTGGCCTGTAACGCACTGGTGATTGCCGAGGTGGTGGCCCTGGCCGAACAGTCAGGGGTGGATGCCAGCCTGATCGCCGAAGCCCTGGCGGGCGGTTTCGCCGATTCCAGGCCGCTGCAGATCCTGGCCCCGCAAATGGCCGAGCAGCGTTACGAGCCGGTTAAGTGGCACGTGCGCACCTTGCTCAAGGACCTGGATACGGCGGTCAAGTTTTCCCGCGAGCAGGGCTCGGCCACCCCGATCAGCGGCCTGGCGGCGCAGCTGATGCGCTTGCACGGCAGCCAGGGTTACCTGGAAAAGGATCCCGCAACCCTGGTCGAGCTGTTTCGCCGCAAGCCATAGGCAGGTCGCTGCACTGGTTGAGGCTGCCGAGCACCGCGTGCAGCTCGCCCATCGGTACCGGGCGGCTGAACAGGTAGCCCTGCAGAAAGTCGCAGCCCTGCTGGCGCAGGAACTGGTACTGCTCGACGGTTTCCACTCCCTCGGTCACCACCTTCAGGTGCAGGGTGTGGGCCATGATGATGATGGCCTGCACGATGTCCATGTCCTGCTCGGAGTGGGGGATGTCCTGGATGAACGAGCGGTCGATCTTCAGCGTGTCCAGCGGCAGGCGCTTGAGGTAGGCCAGCGATGAGTAGCCGGTGCCGAAGTCGTCGATCGAGAGTGAAACGCCCTTGGCCCGGATACGCTTGAGCAGGGCGATGGTGTTGTGGATGTTGCCCATCAGCGCGTTTTCGGTCACCTCCATTTCCAGGCGCCAGGCCGGCAGCCCCGCGCTGAACAGCGCATCTTCCACTTCGCTGACGAGTTCTTCGCGGCCCAGGGTCAGCGCCGAGCAGTTGACGGTGACCTTGAGTTGGTCGAAGCCATGGCGGCTCAACTGCGCCAGGTCCTGGCAGGCGCGGCGCAACACCCACAGGTCGAGCTCGCCGATCAGGCCGTTCGCTTCGGCAATGCCGATGAAGCGGTCGGGGCTGAGCAGGCCGTGCTGCGGGTGCTGCCAGCGGATCAGCGCTTCGAGCTTGGCCACCTGGCCGCTGGCCAGGTCGAAGATCGGCTGGTAGTGGATGCGCAGCCCGCGTTCTTCGAGCAGGGCCACGCGCAGCTCCTCCTCCAGTTGCAGCTCCAGGGTGGCGCGGGTTTTCAGGTTGCTGCTGAAGAAGTTCAGGTTGTTGCGCCCGCAGCCCTTGGACTGATACAGCGCCAGGTCCGCGTGCTTGAGCAGCTCGTCGCAGCTTTCGCCATCGTCGGGGAACACGCTGATGCCGATGCTGGTGGTCATCACCATGCGCCGGCCGCTCAGGTCGATCGGTTCCTTGACCTTGTGCATGATGCGCTGCGCCAGGTGGCGGGCCTCGTCGCGGTTGTGCAGGCCGATCAGAATGCAGAACTCGTCGCCGCCGAAGCGGGCCACCACGTCGTGGCTGCGGGTGGCGCTCTTGATCTGCGCGGCGATCACCTGCAGCAACTGGTCCCCCGCGTCATGGCCCAGGCTGTCATTGATGCGCTTGAAGTGGTCGATGTCCAGGAACATCACCGCCAGCATGCCGCCGCTGGCCGCCTGTTCGGCCAGGCGCTCGGCGAACAGCTGGTTGAAACCGCGACGGTTGACCAGGTTGGTCAGTGCATCGTAGTGCGCCGCCTGTTGCAGCGAGACCCGTGCCTGGTCCAGCTGGCTGAGCAGCATGTTGACCCGGCGCAGGTCGTGCTCCTTGCTCTGCAGCTTCTTGTCCGACAGGGCGGCGCTGATGCAACTGGCGCTGATCAGCAGGGCGACGAAGGCGATGGCCAGGCTCAGGTGCAGGCTGTTGTCGGTGATCGGCAACTGCAGCGGCGCGTCCACGGGCAGCACCAGGGTCAGGGCCCACATGCCGGTGAAATGGGTGGCGATGATGCCGGTGGCCATCACCAGGCTGGCGACGTACCTGGGCCAGTTGCTCTGGGCCGGGCGGTAGCGGGTCAGCAGCAACGCCAGCAGGCTGACGCCGAAGGCGACCACCACCGAACTCGCCAGCAGGTCGGCGCGGTAGAACTGCGAGGCGTTGGAGCGCATGGCTGCCATGCCGGTGTAATGCATGGCGCCGATGCCCAGGCCGATGGCGATGGCCGCCAGCACATGCTGGTGCAGGCGCGGCTGGGGTGTGCCGAGCAGGTTCATCGCACTCCAGGCGGCGAGCAGCATCAGCAGCAGCGATACGGCCGTCAGGGCCAGGTCGTAGTGCACCTCGAGGGGGGCCTGGAAGGCGAGCATGCCGATGAAGTGCATGCCCCACACGCTGCAGGCCAGGCAGAAGGTGCCGAGCAGGCGCCATTGACGTTGGGCGGCGCTGTGCTCGGCATTGCCCACGCGTTCGATGATGTCGAAGGTGGCGAAACTACCCGCGCAGGCGACCAGGTAGGCAAGTGCCACCAGGTAAGGGTTGTGCCGGCAATCGAGGAGCAATTGTCCGGTTGCGGGAAGTTCGGCGAGTACATGCAGCCCCTGCCACTCCATAGCATGCCTCTTGGTCCGGTGTGCACGCGGCCTCCAGCGGAGTGGAGACGGTTTTGGCTGAGTATAGGAAGAGAGCATTAACCCATCGGGATTAATGGCAGATTGACTTGTATGGATTGGAGATTGGGGCGATAGCGTTTGGTTCTAAAACCGGGTCGCGCCCTTGGCCGGCAAGGCCGGCTCCTGCATCGATCATGCAGGAGCCGGCCAGTGGGTCAGCCGGCGACCAGTACCCGAATTGCCTCAAGGCGCAGTGCGGCCTTCTCCAGCATCGCCAGGCCCTGCTCGCGTTGCGCACGCAAGGCCTGGATTTCGGTGTCGCGCACGGTCGGGTTGACCGCCTGCAACGCGGTCAGGCGCGCCAGTTCTTCATCGGTTTCGGCTGCCAGGCGGCGCTGCGCCTCGGCCACACGCTCGGCGTGGCGCGGCATGATCTTGGCCTCGCCGGCATTGATGCGCGGGGTCAGGACATCGCGCTGGGCCTGGATGAACTTGTTGGCGCTGGCCTTGGGCACGCTTTCGAGCTGGTCGTTGAGGGTCTCGAACGACACCCGCGCCGCCAGGTCGTTGCCGTTGGTGTCGAGCAGGCAGCGCAGCGCTGCCGGCGGCAGGTAGCGGCCCAGTTGCAGGGCGCGCGGGGCGACCACTTCGCTGACGTACAGCAGTTCGAGCAGCACGGTGCCCGGCTTGAGCGCCTTGTTCTTGATCAGCGCCACCGCGGTATTGCCCATCGAGCCGCTGAGCACCAGGTCCATGCCGCCCTGCACCATGGGGTGTTCCCAGGTGATGAACTGCATGTCCTCGCGCGACAGCGCCTGGTTGCGGTCGTAGGTGATGGTCACGCCTTCGTCGTCGCCCAGCGGGAAGCTGGCGTCGAGCATCTTCTCGCTCGGCTTGAGGATCAGGGCGTTTTCCGAGTGGTCCTCGCTGTCGATACCGAAGGCGTCGAACAGGGTTTCCATGTAGATCGGCAGCGCGAACTGGTCGTCCTGCTCGAGGATCGCCTCCACCAGCGCCTGGCCTTCGCCGGCACCACCGGAGTTGAGCTCCAGCAGGCGGTCGCGGCCGCTGTGCAGCTCCGACTCCAGGCGCTGGCGCTCGGCGCAGGCTTCGTTGACCAGCGCTTCCCACTCGCCGTCGTCGCCGCTTTCCAGCAGCGGCAGCAGGCGCGGGCCGAACTGGTGCTGCAGGGCGTTGCCGGTAGGGCAGGTATTGAGGAAGGCATTGAGTGCCTGGTGATACCACTGGAACAGGCGCTCCTGCGGGCTGTTCTGCAGGTGCGGCACATGCAGCTCGATGGTGTGCTTCTGGCCGATACGGTCCAGGCGGCCGATGCGCTGTTCCAGCAGGTCGGGGTGGGCCGGCAGGTCGAACAGCACCAGGTGGTGGGCGAACTGGAAGTTGCGGCCTTCGCTGCCGATTTCCGAGCAGATCAGCACCTGCGCGCCGAACTCTTCGTCGGCAAAGTAGGCGGCGGCGCGGTCGCGCTCCAGGATGCTCATGCCCTCATGGAACACCGTGGCCGGAATGCCCGAGCGCACGCGCAGGGCGTCTTCCAGGTCCATCGCGGTTTCGGCGTGGGCGCAGATCACCAGCACCTTGACCCGCTTGAGCATCTTGAGGGTGTCGATCAGCCATTCGACCCGTGGGTCGAAGCGCCACCAGCGGCTCTCTTCGTCGCTGTCGCCCTGGGCCTGGAAGCTGACCTCCGGGTACAGGTCGGCATGCTCGCCCACCGGCAGTTCCATGTACTCGTCGGGGCACGGCAGCGGGTAGGCGTGCAGCTGGCGCTGCGGGAAGCCCTGCACCGCGGCGCGGGTGTTGCGAAACAGCACGCGGCCGGTGCCGTGGCGGTCCAGCAGCTCGCGGATCAGGCGTGCGCTGGCCTGGGTGTCGCCATCGTTGACTGCGGCCAGCAGCGCCTCGCCTTCGGCACCCAGGAAGCCCTGGATGGTGGCGTGGGCCTTGGGCGACAGGCGGCCTTCATCGAGCAGCTCCTGCACCGCCTCGGCCACCGGGCGATAGTTGTCGCTCTCGGCGCGGAACGCGGCCAGGTCGTGGAAACGGTTGGGGTCGAGCAGGCGCAGGCGTGCGAAGTGGCTGTCCTGGCCCAGTTGCTCGGGGGTGGCGGTCAGCAGCAGTACGCCGGGGATGACCTCGGCCAGTTGCTCGACCAGCGCGTACTCCGGGCTGACCTGGTCTTCGTGCCACACCAGGTGGTGCGCCTCGTCGACCACCAGCAGGTCCCAGCCGGCGGCGAACAGCGCGTCCTGGGCCTTTTCATCCTCGGTCAGCCACTCCAGCGCCACCAGCGCCAGTTGCGCATCCTCGAACGGGTTGCTGGCATCGCTTTCGATGAAGCGCTCGGCGTCGAACAGTGCCACCTGCAGGTTGAAGCGGCGGCGCATTTCCACCAGCCACTGGTGCTGCAGGTTCTCCGGCACCAGGATCAGCACGCGGCTGGCGCGACCCGTGAGCAGCTGGCGATGGATCACCAGGCCGGCTTCGATGGTCTTGCCCAGGCCCACTTCGTCGGCCAGCAGTACGCGCGGGGCGATACGGTCGGCCACTTCGCGGGCAATGTGCAACTGGTGGGCGATCGGCTGGGCACGGGTGCCGCCCAGGCCCCACAGCGACGACTGCAACTGGCGGCTGGTGTGTTCCAGGGTGTTGTAGCGCAGCGAGAACCACGCCAGCGGGTCGATCTGCCCGGCGAACAGGCGGTCGCTGGCCAGGCGGAACTGGATGAAGTTCGACAGCTGGGTTTCAGGCAGGGTGCAGGCCTGGTTCTGGGCATCGAGGCCGTGGTAGACCATCAGGCCGTCGATGACCTCGACTTCGCGCACGGTCAGCTTCCAGCCTTCGAAGTGGGTGATCTGGTCGCCCGGCGAGAAACGCACGCGGGTCAGGGGCGCATTGCGCAGGGAGTACTGGCGGGTGTCGCCAGTGGCCGGGTAGAGCACGGTCAACAAGCGGCCGTCCTGTGCCAGAACGGTCCCTAGACCCAGCTCGGCTTCGCTGTCGCTGATCCAGCGTTGCCCCGGTTGATACTGCTGCGCCATACTGCCTGACTCCCGCCATTCAAAAGGCGACTATCTTAACGGATAGGGCTGCACAGACCAAAGCGTCTGGCGATTTCATCGACGAAAGCCGTCTTTGCCACCACAGGCCTCGACCCATGCTCCGACACCCTCTGCTGTCCCTCCCGTTACGCCACTGCATCGTACTGGCCAGCCTGGCCTCGCTCGGCGCCTGCGACCAGCAGGGTTTCGAACTGCTGCCACCACTGGAGCCCCCGGCGCTGGCGGCGCTGGGCGTGCAGGTGCCGGTGCAGAACGTGCACTTTCGCGACCGCGACGGCGAGGCGGTGCTGGTACTCAGCCGCCTGGACGACCAGGTCAGCGACGAGGAAACCCAGCAGGAGGTCGACCGGGTGGTGCTCACCGCCACCCTGTATGGCCGCAGCCACGACGCCCAAACCTACAAGGCGCGCTGGACCATCGAGAATGAAACCACCTGCCCGGGGCTGGACCTGGACGTGGGCTTCTATACCGACGTCAGCGGCGCCAGCGACCTGAACAACGATGGTGTGGCCGAGCTGACCGTTGCCAGCCATTCCTTTTGCGGCGGCGGTGTCGACCCGCAGGACCTGCATGTGGAACTGCGCGAAGGGGCCGCCAGCTACGTGATCAACGGCCAGTCGCTGATCGCCCCGGAAGGCGAGGATGCCTTTGGTGGTGAACGCGAAGACGGCCCCACCCTCAAGGACGCACCGCCGGTGCTGCGCGAACACCTGGAGAAGGTCTGGAACAGCGTGCTCAAGCGCCCGTGGAGCGAAGCGGCGCCCGAACCGGACGATGACGACCCCGATCAGTAGGGCACGTCAGTAGGTGGCGACGGGGACTTCCACCGTATAGCGGTGCTGCGGGTTGCGTGTGTCGGTCAGGGTGTAGCGGCTCATCGAGCCGTTGTCGTTGGCCATTGGCTGGGTATCGATGTCGACGATGAACGTCTGGCCACCGGTGTGCAGCGTGCCCTGGGGTGTGATTCGCGCATCGGCCGGGACGAGCAGGCCCCCCAGGTGGCCGTAGCCATTTTCATCGAAGTGATAGTCGACCAGGGCGTCGCGTCGTTGCAGGGCGAACACCTCGGGCAGGTAGGGCCGGTGGTCGATGTTCCAGTCATTGCGCAGGTCGCTCACCCAGACGCCCGGCAGGTCGAAACGGTGGCGCAGCAGGCGGTCTTCAAGCGGCACGCTGACCACCTCCAGGCAACACACGGTCTGCTTGCGCTGCTCGTCCAGCACGGCCATGCGCGTGCCGCGGGCAACCACTGCCGGCAGCATGGCGAATGCCATGTTCTCTTCGACATACCCGGCATCGGCCGCCGTGGCGAGGTTGCGCCAGCCACCGAACAGCACCGGAGCCGGGTCGGCCATGGCCGCAAGGCCGGCCGTGGCCAGGCCGATACTCGCCAGGAGGCGATAGGGGATGCGCATCGTAGGCTCCTGCCTTAATAGGGCGAAAAACGGGAAGCGCAGCGTACTATACTCAGGCACACCCCTGGCTGTGACGGGTGCCACACTTTTGCCATCGGCGCTCAAGGCTGCCGTTTGGCAGCCGACACATTGGCGACAGGAGAACAACAACCATGCTGCCGCCCATCATTCCCCTCAGTGCCGCCCCGGTCACCACGCAACACGACCCGGTCAAGCAGCCGCCGACCATCGCCCCCGTGGTGCCGGCCCAGCCCAGCGCCACCGACAGCAATATCGATTTCAAGAAGCGCGACCCGCAGGAGTCGGGGGTACTGCTGCGTGACGAGCAGCGCCGCCGCCAGGGCAAACGCCGCAAGGCCCCGGACGAAGAGCTGTACCAGGCCCTGCCGGGCGACGAGGTCAACGCCGACAACACCGTGCCGGTGGCGCCGTTGATGGGCGAACAGCCGCGCCAGGGCTTGCTGGTGGACATCGAAGTCTGAGCGGGGCTGTTCAGTGCGGGCGCGAGCCCTCATCATGGCGACTTCCGCAGTCCGTTCCACGAGCCTGAACATGAGCCAAGACGACAACCTGATCGATTTCGGCGCCGAGCGCGCCCGTCGCGTGCACGACCTCAAGGAAAAGCGCCTGAACGAAGTGCGTCAGGCGTTCGAGCAGGCAATGCCCCTGGGCAAGGGCAAGAAAAAGCCCAAGGGCAAGCCGAAGAAGCGCTGATTCTTGATGCAGGTCAACCCTGCACCCGCCTCGCGCGTCCGTTGATGGGCGCCATTGACCTCGGTCAATTTCCTCTCCCGCCCCATTCGCTACTGTTACCCCATCAGACAGGTGCAGGCGAATGGAGGCCGATATGTTCTTCGATAATGTGGTTATCGCTGGCGTTGTGACAGTCGGCCTGATGCTGCTGTTTTTCGCAGGCCTGGGTATTTTCATCTGGAAGGACTCGAACAAGCGCAAGCAGGGCTGATCCTTTCCGATACACGAGCACGCAAGGCATTTAGGGCAACTTCGGTTGCCCATTTTTTTTGCCTGGAATTTGGGGTGGCAGTACCGGGGCCTGCCGGGATGGGCCCTGTAGGCACCGGCCTTACCGGCGCGAGAAGGCAGAAAAATTCTGGACTATAAGTAGTTAGCTAGCTAATAATTCGCATCTGACCTTTCCCGCGTATCTGTGTCTATCTTTACTTCATCGCTTCCCAAGGTTCGATCCGTGCCCATCACTCTGCAGGCCCTGCTGGCGCCCAACCGACTCGCTGTGCAATTTGCCGTGAAAACCCTGCTTGGCGGAGGGTTGGCGCTGTGGCTGGCGTTGCGCTGGGGGCTGGAACAACCGGCCTGGGCGTTGATGACGGCTTTCATCGTGGCCCAGCCGCTGTCGGGCATGGTGCTGCAGAAGGGCCTGGCACGGCTGTTCGGCACGCTGGTCGGCACGATCATGTCAGTGGTGTTCATGGGCCTGTTCGCCCAGACGCCGTGGCTGTTTCTGCTGGCGCTGGCCCTGTGGCTGGCGCTGTGCACGGCCTGCTCGACCCTGCTGCGCAGCGCCTGGGCGTATTCCTTCGTGCTGGCCGGCTACACCGTGGCGATCATCGCCTTGCCGGCCATCAATCACCCGCTGCTGGTGTTCGACCAGGCGGTGGCACGCTGCACCGAGATCAGCCTGGGCATCATCTGCGCCACCTTGGTCAGCGCCTTGCTCTGGCCGATGCGGGTCGAGCAGCAGCTCAGCGGGCAGGCTCGCCAGGCCTGGCAAAGCGGCCTGCAGGCGGCCAGTGCGACCCTGACCGGCGAGGAACAGGGGCGCAAGGGCCTTCTGGAGATTCTGGGGCGCATCGTCGCGGTGGATGCCCAGCGCGAACACGCCTGGTTCGAAGGCAGCCTGGGTCGCCAGCGTGCCCGGGCGATTCGCGGGCTCAGCCAGAAGCTGCTGATCCTGTTGCGCATCGCCCGTTCTGTACGCCGTCAGTGGCGCCAGCTCGACGACGAACAGGCGCAGCACATGGCCCCGTGGCTGAGCGAGGTGCAGGCCGCCCTGGCCGAGCCCGATCAGGCCGCACTGCTGGTGCTGCGCCAGCGCGTGTGGGATGCCGCCCATGACGAGCACAACAGCCCCGCGCAGCATTACTGCCTGGCGCGTCTGACCCTGCTGCTGGACAACGCCATGGCGGCGACCCTGGCCCTGCGCGCGGTGGAGGAGGGCAAGGCACCAGCCGACCTGCCCGACAGCCTGGCGGTGCACCGCGACGTGCCGCTGGCACTGCTGTTCGGCTCGCGCAGTGCGCTGGCGTTCCTGGCCATGGCCAGCTTCTGGCTGGCCACCGCCTGGTCGGCGGCGCCCGGCGGCCTGGTGCTCACCTGCGTGGTGTGCAGCCTGTTCGCCAGTCGCGAGAACGGCGCGCAGATCGGCATGAGTTTTTTGCGCGGCATCCTGCTGGCGGTGCCCGTGGCGTTCTTCGTCGGGCAGATCCTGCTGCCGCAGTGGAGCGGTTTTGCCTTGCTGTGCATGGGCATGGGGGTGCCGCTGTTCCTGGGCGCGCTGGGCATGGCCAACCCGAAAATCGGCGCCACAGCCACTTCGTACTGCCTGCACTTCATCGTGCTGGTGGCACCGCTCAATACCATGACGTTCGATGTGGCCAACTTTCTCAACAGTGCCCAGGCCATGCTGCTGGGGGTGGGCGCAGCGGTGCTGGCGTTCAAGCTGCTGGTGTTGCGCAACCCCGCATGGCACGGCCGGCGCCTGCGCGCCGCCACCCAGAACGACCTGGTACGCCTGACCCGGCGCGACCTGCGCGGCGCCGAAACCTGGTTTGGCGGACGCATGGCCGACCGCCTGCTGCAGCTGGCGCGCCATTACACCGCGCTGCCCGAGCAGGAGCGCGGCCACTGGGACGATGGCCTGCACGGGCTGGACATCGGCGACGAACTGCTGCACCTGCGCATGTGCCTGGCGGTGGCCCAGGTGCCACCGGACGCGGCGCAGCGCGCGTATTTCCAGCAGTTGGAAAACGTGCTGGCACAGGGCCCGGGTGCCGGGCGCGGGCAGCGCCTGGATGCTGCCAGCGAAGCCTTCATCGCGGCGTTGCAGCAACGCCCCGACAGCGACCCGCTGCGTCTTGCCGTGGGCGCGGTACTGCAACTTCGACACAGCTGGGCCAAATGGTGCCGGCGACAGGAGGAACTCCATGGGGTTGCGTGAGTGGGCAATGGGCGGGGTATTGCTCAGCCCGTTTCTGATCTATGCGGTGCTGGCGCTGCTGCTGACTTTCGCGGTGCGGCTGCTGCTGCGTCTGACCCCGCTGGGGCGCTGGGTGTGGCATGAAGCCCTGTTCGACACTGCACTGTTCGTTTGTATTCTGGCCCTGGTCACCCGCGTACTGGGGCCCCTGTAAGGAGTTTGACCATGCGTACCTATGTGCGTGTTGCCGTAACCCTGTGCCTGGTGGTGGTGGCGGTGTTCGCCGGCCTCGAACTGTGGCGTTACTACATGCTCACCCCCTGGACCCGCGACGCGAAGATCCGCGCCGACGTGGTGATCGTCGCCCCGGATGTGTCGGGCTGGGTGCGCGAGCTCAAGGTGCACGACAACCAGGAGGTCAAGGCGGGGGATTTGCTGATGTCCATCGACAAGGACCGCTTCGAGGCTGCGCTGGAAAAAGCCAATGCCGTGGCCGAGACCCGCCAGCAGCAACTGCGCCTGCGCGAACACGAGGCCTCGCGCCGCGCTGCACTGGGCCCGCAGGCGATCAGCGCCGAGCTGCGCGAAAATGCCCAGATCAACGCCGCCGTGGCCCGTGGCGAGCTGCGCCAGGCTCTGGCCGAGGTCAAGGTGGCTGCGCTCAACCTGGCGCGCAGCCAGGTCAAGGCACCGCGGGACGGGCACATCACCAACCTGCGCCTGGCCGAGGGCAATTATGTGAATGCCGGGCAGCCGGTGATGGCGCTGGTGGACGACTCGACCTTCTATGTGCAGGCCTATTTCGAAGAAACCAAGCTGCCGCGCATCAAGGTCGGTGCGCCGGTCAAGGTGTGGCTGATGAGCGCCGGCGAGCCGATGCAGGGCCATGTGCAGAGCATCAGCCGCGGCATCACCGATCGCAACGCCACCCCCGACAGCCAGTTGCTGGCCGAAGTGGAGCCGACCTTCAACTGGGTGCGCCTGGCCCAGCGCATTCCGGTGCGCATCCGGCTCGACGAGGTGCCGGCGGGGGTCAACCTCAGTGCAGGCATGACCGCCAGCGTGCAGGTGCGCGAGGACTGAGGCAGCGCCTATAATCGCGCCCATCGATTCGGCACGTGGGCGAGGGAACGTACATGAGCATCACCAACAGTCCCACCTGGGCGCAACTCGAAGCACGCTGGGGTCACGGTTTCGACACCTTGCTGGCGCAGGAGCAGGAAGCCATCGCGCTGTGGTGGCTGGAGGCCGAAACCATGAACGGGCGGCTGGACCAGTATTTCTGGAACAGTGCCGGCGACCAGGCCCTGATCGCCTTGCGCGGCCTGCATGCCCTGCACATGCCGGTCACTGCCAAGGCGTTCGGTGATGCCCTGGTGCTGTTCGGCCCGCACTACCCCGAGCGTCGTGACGCGCGCATGGAGGTGCTCGAGGCGCTTGAGGCAGCGCACGGCGAGGACCTGTTCGAGGCCCCGTCGCGATTGATCCAGAACCTGCCCGAGGACTTCGTGCAGGCCGCACTGGACCGCCTCACCGAGCTGTACAGGCACCTCTGAGGTTTCACAGGAACATCCCGCCCGACACCTCCACCCGCTGGCCGTTGATCCAGCTGCCACCGTCGCCGAGCAGCACAGCCACCGCCGCGCCGATATCATCCGGCAGGCCGACGCGGCCCAGGGCGGTGTTGCTGGCGATAAAGCCGTTCACCTGGTCATTGTCGCGCACCACACCGCCACCAAAGTCGGTCTCGATGGCACCGGGGGCCAGGATGTTCACGCGAATGCCACGCGCACCGAGCTCCTTGGCCTGGTAGCGGGTCAGCACCTCCATTGCCCCCTTCATCGCCGCGTAGGCGGCAAAGCCGGGCAGGGCGAAGCGGGTCAGCCCGGTGGAGATATTGACGATGCGGCCCTGGTCGGCAAGCAGCGGCAGCAGCCGCTGGGTGAGAAAGAACGGGCCCTTGAGCTGGATGTTGAGCAGGGTATCGAACTGCGCTTCGGTGGTTTCGCTGAAGCTTGCGTTGATGCCGATGCCGGCGTTGTTCACCAGAAAGTCGAACTGTCGACGGCCGAAGGTACGCTGCAAGGTGTCATCGAGGGTGGCGGCGAACGCCTCGAAGCTGGCGCTGTTGCTCACGTCCAGTTGCAACATGGTGGCGCGCACGCCTTTTTGCTCAAGCTCGGCCACCAGCGCGTGGGCCTCGTCGGCCTTGCTGTGGTAGGTGCCGATGATGTCGATGCCCTGGGCTGCCAGGTGCAACGCGGTGTTCCTGCCCAGGCCACGGCTGGCGCCGGTAATCAGTGCGATCTTGCGGGTCATGGTCGGTTCCTCGGGGTGGCTTAAGTCGAGCACAGTCTATTGGTCGCTCCGGTACTGATAAATCCGCTGGATTCGGAAATACTGTTCGGTAGGGTCGAACAATGAAGGGGGCTGGATGAACACGCTGGAGCTGTTGCGCACCTTTGTGCGGGTTGCCGAACTGTCGAGCTTCACCCTGGCCGGTGAGAGCCTGGGGCTGCCGCGTTCTACCGTCTCGGAACAGGTGCGCCTGCTTGAGAGGCACCTGGGCACGCGCCTGCTCAACCGCACCACGCGGCGTGTACAGGCCACCCAGGATGGCCTGCAACTGTACGAGCGTAGCAAAGACCTGCTGTCGCGAATGGACGAGCTCGAAGGGCTGTTTCGGCCCGACCCGGCCCAGTTGCACGGTCGCCTGCGCATCGACCTGCCGACGCTGATGGCACGGCGCATCATTCTGCCGGCCTTGCCGGCGTTCATGCAGCAGCACCCGGGGCTGGCGCTGGAGATCAGTTGCACCGATCGCCAGGTCGACCTGGTGCGCGAGGGCTTCGACTGCGTGCTGCGCATTGGTGCGCTCAGTGACCTTGCGCTGGTCGCCCGGCCCCTGGGCAGCCTGCGCATGGTCAACTGCGCCAGCCCTGCCTACCTGCAGCGCATGGGGGTGCCGACACGGCTGGAGGCCCTGCGCGACCACCAGTTGATCCACTACGTACAGAACCTGGGGGCGCGCTGCCCGGGGTTCGAGTACCGACAGGGCGCCACGACGCGGTATCAGCCCATGGGCGGTGCAGTCACGGTGAACAATACCGATGCCTACGAAAGCGCCTGCCTGGCCGGGTTGGGCATCATCCAGGCGCCCTTTGCCGGTGTGCGCGAGTACCTGGAGAGCGGGCAACTGGTCAGCGTGCTGGACCAGCAGGTGCCCGAGCCGATGCCGGTGTCATTGCTGTTCGCTCGGCAGGTGCACCTGCCATTGCGGGTGGCGGCGTTCATGGGGTGGCTGGAGCAGGTTCTGGCGGGGCAACTCGATCCAGTGGCAGGCGCAGGCTGAACAGCGTGCCGGCCTCGCGGCTGGACACCACTTCCATGCGCCCGCCATGGGCCAGGGCAATCTGGTTGGCGATGTACAGGCCCAGCCCCAGGCCGCTTTGCGGGGTGCCGTCGAGCGGGCGCGAAAACGGCTGGAACAGTTGCGCCATCACCGCCGGGGCAATCGGCGCGCCCTGGTTGTGCACGCCCAGGGTGAACACCTGCTGCTCGATACGCGCCGATACATCTACCGGGCTGTTGGCGTCGCCATGGTTCAGGGCGTTGGCCAGCAGGTTGGAGAGCAGCTGGGTGATCCGCTCGCGGTCGCAGCACATGCCGCTGAGGTCATCGATATGCAGGCGTATCACCCGCTGCGGGTAGACCCGTTGCAGCTCGGAGGCCACCTGACGCAAGGCGGTGTCCAGGTCGGGGCAGGGCTGGATGTTCACCATGATGCCGTTGCCCAGGCGCCCGCGGGCGAAGTCCAGCACATCGCGCACCAGTTCGGTGGCACGGCGTCCGGAGGCGAGGATGTGCTCGGCGATGGTTCGCGAGCGTGCATCGCCCAGGCGCTTGACCAGCAGCTCGGCGCCGGCGGTGATGGCGAACAGCGGGTTGCGCAGGTCGTGGCCGAGCACCGCGATGAACTGTTCGCGCAGCTCGGCGATGGCCAGCTCCTTCTTCAGCGCCGCCTCGGTCTGCTGGGCGGCTTCCTCGCTCTCGATCTGGATCGTCAACAGCCGCGCGAAGGACTCCATCATCGGCTGGATGGCGCTGCCGGTGAGGGCGGCCGGGGCCGGATCGAGCGCGCAGATGGTGCCGAAAAAGCTGCCGTTGGTACGGAACACCGGCACCGAGATATAGCTTTCGAAGCGGTACAGGCGCGGGGTGGGGTGGTGGCAGTAGCGGGCGTCCTCGCTGGCCTTGTCGATCACGATGGTCTGGTGGCTGCCGCGAATCTCGTGGCATAGCGTGGTGGCCACGTCCAGCTCGCCGCCCACTCCCAGGCCAAAGCCCAGGTTGTCGAGCACGGCGCAGGCGGTCCAGTTGTTCTCGGTGACACGGGCCACGGCCGCAAAGCGCATGCCGGTGGTTTCGCAGATCACCTGGAGGATGGCCGGCACGGCGTTGATCCGCGCAATCGTGGCAAGGTCGGCGGTGATGGCAGTACTCATGGAACGTCCACGTGGCTGGCGGCAAGGTGAGGATGTCTGGCAGTTTAGCGAAAAAAAGGGTGTCAGGCGCAGGCGGGTTTTTAGTAACCTCTGCCTGTCGAGCTTCTCCGTCAGAGAGGGCCGCAGACGACCCGCCCCGCGTGCCAATTCCATTCACCCCGCATCTTCGACGATGCTTCAGTGAGGTTTGACATGCACATCACTTCCCAGGATATCTGCGCCGCGGCCGACCAGCTCAAGGGCTTCGTAGGCTTCAACCACAAGCTGGGCCGGCATATCGTGCGCTTCAGCGAAGACTCGTTCGGCATGGACGTGGCCGACGACAGCATCATCCCCAGTCATGAATTCGTGTGGCAGGCGAGCGGCGGCGAGGTGATGACCTTGCGCCGCGAACTGATCGAGGTGCTGCTGGCGCAGAATGTCGACGAGCGGTTGAACATCACCGAGCCGTTGCGGGTGTACCTGCGTCGCAACGACCTGCCGGAGATCGCGGCCCAGCGCCGCTTGCGGGCGTGACACAGGGCCGCAAGCCCTAGCTGCAGGAGCCGGCCATGCCGGCGAAGGCGCCGGAACGTGGTGCCTGCATTTCAGTCCGGGTAGGCCAGGCGCAGCGGCACCACCTCGCCGCGGGCCACATTGACCTTGTTGCGGCCACTCTGCTTGGCCGCATACAGCGCCTTGTCCGCCTCGTTCAGCCACACCATGGAGTCTGCGAAGCCTGGCTGGAAGCTGGCCAGGCCGATGCTCAGGCTGATGCGCAATTGCGGGAGCTGCTCGTTGCGGTACTCGTTGACCCGCTGGCGCAGGCGCTCCATGACCTGGCTGGCATGCTCCAGGCTGCACCCGGGCAGGATCACGCCGAATTCATCCCCGCCGTAGCGCCCCGGCACGTCGTCCTCGCGCAGGTTGCGCTTGAGCTCGACGCTCAGCTGGCGCAGCACGCAGTCACCCACCACATGGCCATACACATCGTTGATGGTCTTGAAGTGGTCGATGTCGATGATCGCGATCACGGCCTGGGCCGGGGCCTGCTGGCACAGCTGAAAGCGCAGTTGCAGCAGGTCTTTCCATGAGCCGTGGTTGAACAGGCCGGTGAGGCTGTCGGTGCGGCTCAGCGCACTGAGGCTGCGCTTGTGCTCGGCCAGCTTGATCGCCAGGCGGTAGCACACCCAGCCCAGCGCCAGCGGATAGAGGGTCAGCATCGGCAGGCAGGCGTACACCTGCACGGTGCTGACGTCCAGTTGCAGGCTCGGCCCGAACAGCGCCACCGCCGCCACCATGCCCAGCCCCATGGCCAGCAGCCCTTGCACAAACAGGCGCTGACCACCGGCGGCGACGTTGTTCATGCCCATCATGGCCAGGATGGTGACGCTGATCAGCGGGTTGAACTGCACGGTGCCGGCCCAGAAGCCGCCCATCAGCGAGTCGACCATCAGGTTGCGCTGTTCGGCGCGATAGGGGGCTTGCGAGCGCAGGCCGAGCTGGTAGGCCAGGTGCGGCCAGCCCAGCCCGTTGAACACCAGCAGCGCTACGACCCAGTACGGCAGCTGCAGGGGCAGCACGCCGGAGAGCACGCTGAACAGGCCGATACCCGAGCCGATGATACGCGGCAGGTAAATTCTTCTGACAAATGATAATCCCTTGCCGTTGCTGATTTGAGTCATGATTTGCCGATCTGCCTGACGCCGTTCATCGCATAATTTGCGTGAATATTGTTGAACAAAGCCGGGCTGTTCAAGAATGGCCTTGCAGGCCATTTCACAGTTGGTACGGGCAATGGGCATGCACCTGAAACGGTTAGTCGGAGTATTTGCATTCATGGCTTCCCTTGCAGCACAAGCCACCGAAACCCCCGTGCAGCCTTCGCTGCAGCAGGACGGGCGGTACCGCAACCAGGCCCAGTTGCCCCGCGACGGGGTGCTGAAAAAACTGCGCATCGGTTTCAAGTTCCTGTTTCTGAGCAAGCCGGCCGACACCCGGCCAACCCTGCCGATACCGGTGCACCCCCTGAGCCAGGCCCAGGTGCTGGCCGCGCCGGACCGCAGCCTGTGGCGCCTGGGCCATTCAACGGTGCTGCTCAAGCTGCGCGATCGTTTCTTCATCACCGACCCGGTGTTCGCCGAGCGCGCCTCGCCGGTGCAGTGGGCCGGCCCGCAGCGCTTTCACCAGCCGCCGCTGGCGCTGGAGCAACTGCCGCCGATCACGGCGGTGATACTGTCCCACGACCATTACGACCATCTGGATGAACGGGCGGTGCTGGCCCTGGCCGAGCGCACCGAGGTGTTCCTTGCCCCGCTTGGGGTGGGTGACACCCTGGTCGGTTGGGGCGTGCCTTTGGCCAAGGTGCGCCAGCTCGACTGGTGGCAGGCCACGGAGGTTGCGGGCATCCAGTTCGTCGCCACCCCGGCGCAGCACTTCTCCGGGCGCGGGCTGTTCGACAGCAACCGCACCCTGTGGGCGTCATGGGTGGTGCTCGATGAGGACCTGCGCCTGTTCTTCAGCGGCGATACCGGCTACTTCGAGGGCTTCAGGCAGATCGGCGAACGCTACGGGCCATTCGACGTGACACTGATGGAAACCGGCGCCTACAACGTCAACTGGCCCAATGTGCACATGCAGTCCGAGCAGAGCCTGCAGGCGCACCTGGACCTGCGCGGGCGCTGGTTGCTGCCGATACACAACGGCACCTTCGACCTGTCCACCCACGCCTGGCATGAACCCTTCGACCGCATCATGGCCCTGGCGGCCAACGCACGGGTAGCGCTGAGCACCCCGCAGATGGGGGAGCGGGTCAGCCTGGTGCAACCGCAGCGGGGTACCGCGTGGTGGCTTCCACTGGAGCAACAGCAGGCTCAGGCGGGCGTGTTGGCCACCAGGCAGCGCTAAGGTGCGTCGCTAGGGTCGCGCCGGCCGGGCAAGGGGCGCTCGCGGCCCTTGCTCAGGGTTTCATCGGGCAGGCCGGCGTCGCTGCGAATCTGCGCATGGCTGATCAGCGCGAAGATGAAGCTGCCGCCCACGATGTTGCCCGCCAGGGTCGGCGCGGCAAAGTGCAGCCAGAACTGCTGCCAGCTCACTTCCCCGGCCCACACCAGGTACGACACCTCGACCGAGCCAACCACGATATGGGTGAAGTCACCCAGCGCCATGAGATAGGTGATCAGCAGGATGATCCAGATCTTGGCGTTCTCCATCGACGGGATCATCCACACCATGGTCGCGATCATCCAGCCCGAGATGATGCCCTTGGCAAACATCTGGCCCACCTCGTTTTCCATGACCTTGCGCCCCACTTCAAGAAAGGCGAGATCGGTCTTGGTGTCGAAGATCGGCAGGTGCAGCATCACGTATGACACCAGCACGGTGCCCACCAGGTTGCCGAACAGCACCACGCCCCACAGGCGCAACAGGCGCCCCACATTGTTGAACGTGGGTTTGGTCATCACCGGCAGCACGGCGGTCAGGGTATTTTCGGTAAACAGTTGCTGGCGCGCGAGAATCACCGCCAGAAAGCCCGCCGAGTAGCCCAGGCTGGCGATCACCTGGCTGCTGTCGCCCTCGGGCAGGCGGGAATAGAACAGCCCCATCGCCATCAGCGACAGGCCCATGCTCAAGCCGGCCGCCAGTGCCGACCACCACAGCGCCGCGATGGTGCGCTGCAGTTCCTTGTCGCCCTGGGCGCGGATGATCTCGTGGAGCACAGCGGCACGTGGCGGCTGGTTGTGGCTGACCTCCTGCTCTTCGTCCGCTGACAGGCCCGGGGTCTTGCCGCTTTTCTGCTCGTTCATGGGGGAGGTTTCCGTGGGGGGCTCTGAGTAAAGATCCGCCGCCGTTCAATTAGTTGCCTTGTGCCGCAGGCTTTGTCGGCATAATTCACCCCTCTTGAATAGCGGACGTTTTTCCCATGAAACATGGATGTTGCGTCGCACTGCTGGCCGCGCAGGCCTTGACCGCAGCCATGCCCGCCCAGGCGGGCTTGGACAGCGACGTGTTCACCGGTACCCTGGGTACCCAGTCGATCGTGCTGGAGCTCGACCGCGCCGTGCCCGAGGATGTCAGCGGGCGTTACTTCTACGTAAAGCATCACCACGACCTGCAGCTCACCGGCAGCATCCAGGGCACGCGGACTCAACTGGTGGAGGGGCATGAGCCGGCTCCAGAGGCAGGCATCGACTCGCTGCCAACACTCGCGCTGTGGCCGGCTGCCCAGGGCGGCCTGCAAGGTGAGTGGCAAAGCCCCCAGGGCAAACGCCTGCCGATCACGCTGCTGCCGGCACGACTGCCGCAGGTACCGTCGGGTGCCGATCCGTTCCTGGCCCGCCAGTACACCGACTCACCCTATGAATACCTGAGGCTGATGCAACTGCCGTTGAAGCCGGGCGAGCTTGAACACTTTCAAGGCTACCCGCTGCGCTGGCTGAGCGAGCCGTCCTCGGGGATAAGCCTGTTCGTGATCGAGGACGGTTACCCTGCGCAGCAGCTCACACGCCTCAACCAGTTGCTGCGCGCGCGCCTGTCCAGTGATGTGGTGGCCTACCACCAGTGCATGCTGCTGGGGCGCCCTGGCGGGTACTACCGGCAGACGGTGACGCCGCGGTTCATGAGCAATGCGCTGCTCAGTGTCAGCATCGTGCAGGACTACAGCTGCGACGGCACGCCGATGCTGCCCACCGATGCGCCGCTCAACCTGGCGGTGGAGTCGGGCAAGGAGCTGACCCTGGACGATGTGCTGTGGGTGGGCGAGGGCAAGCCGTTTCACTACGAGTACCAGCCTGGCCCCAACCCCGAGCAGTTCGCCACCGTGAGTTTCGGTGCCTATGTGGACTACCGCTCGCGCACCTTTGCGCCGTGGTTGCTGGAGCAGCTCAAGCAGCTTTATCCGCAGCACATGTTGGGCGAGGTGGGCGAGGACGGCTGCGATTATGCACAGGCGCAGGTGTGGCAGATGCCCACATGGCGCTTTACCCCCGAAGGCATCCAGTTCGACCCGGTGTTCGACAGCGTGCAGCGCCATTGCCGTGGGGTGGGCTGGGCGGTGCTGCCGTATCGGATCGTGAGGCAGCATGCAGGTGGGGTGGCGCTCGAACTGCCGGAGTGAGGGCGTTCAACTATGTAGCACCGCTGCAGCCTGCAGCGACTTCATCGACGCGTAAAGGACGGCGCCAGGGGAACCCGTTGCAAGGCGTATAAGCCGTTGCAGAAAATTTTTTGCAACGTAATCAGGCCATCACGCAAGTTCTGGTTACTGACAGCTTTATCCACGGTGTTTATGCCTGCCGCTACAACGACCGCTATGCCTCGGTGGATGCAGGCTGGACCGAGCCCTGCCTGCGTACCGCGATCGATGCAGCGATCAACCTGTGCAACGACACCGGGGCACTGTTCAACGGCGGTTTCAGCATGGCGGTCTATCCGCACTATCGCATTCAGCCCCAGGCGTCCCGGTAGGCCTTTCCTACAGGCGCAGAGCGGCCTTGCAGCATTGTCGGAAGGGGCCGACTTGTCCCTCTTGAGGGTTGTTTTGTCCACTGGAAAGCCTCCAAACGACAACTCGAACAACAAAAAGGACACTTCCATGCCTGCACCCTCTGTCCCGGTCAGCCCCGTGCGTATTGCCGTGATCCAGTTCGACCCTCAGGTCGGGCTGGACCAGTGCGACAACAACTTGTGCAAAGGTCTGCAGCTCGCCGAAGAGGCGGTGCATGACGGCGCCAACCTGATCGTGCTGCCCGAGCTTGCCAACACCGGCTACACCTTCGAGACCCGAGCAGAAGCCTATGCGCATGCCGAAACCCTCGATGAAGGTCCCAGCATCAAGACCTGGCGCGCCTTCGCCCGGGAGCATCAGGTGTACCTGGTGGCAGGATTTGCCGAGCGCGATGGCCTCAAGCTGTATGACAGCGCGGTGCTGTTCGGCCCCGACGGCCTGCTGGGACATTACCGCAAGGCACACCTGTGGAACCAGGAAAAGCTCTGGTTCAGCCCCGGTGATCTGGGCTTTCCGGTGTTTGAAACCCCGATCGGCCGGATCGGCCTGATGATCTGCTGGGACGTATGGTTTCCCGAGGTGCCACGCCTGCTTGCGTTGCAGGGTGCAGACATCATCTGCAGCCTGAACAACTGGGTGTGGACACCGCCCCCGCTGTTCGATGCCAGCGGCAGGTGCATGGCCTCGTACCTCACCATCACCGCGGCCCACGTCAACAATGTCTACATTGCCGCCGCCAACCGCATCGGCAGCGAGCGTGGCGGGCGTTTTCTGGGGTGTTCGCTGATCGCGGGCACCAATGGCTGGCCGTTGGGCAAGGTGGGGGGCGCCGAGGACGAGTGCATCCTGTATGCCGATGTCGACCTCAGCACTGCACGCAGCGCGCCGGTCTGGAACAGCCTGAATGACCTGCCACGGGACCGTCGCACCGATTGCTATGGCGCGATGCTGGGTTATGACCAGCATCCAGCGCTGCCGCGCTGAGGAGTCGCCATGGACAAGTCAATCGACAAGGTGGAGGCAGGCTTTCTGCCTTTGCTGCTGATGTGCGTGTGCGTGTCGCTGGGCACCGGGGTGTTCATCGAGGTCATCAGCGGGCGTGCGGCATCCTGGGTCGGGGTATGGCCCGACTACGCGCACATGGTCGCCAACCTGCACGAGCCGCTGGCGCGGTTGCGCTGGATCGTCGGCGATATCAGCGAGGTAGCGTTCTACAAGCATGAGCTGCCGGCGATCGGGTTGCTGCTGGGCGCCGCGCTGGCCCATTGGGCGCACCGCACGGGCCGGGCATGGCAGGGCTTTGCGATCTGCTATGGCACCGGGTTGTGGCCCTGGCTGGTGACCAGCTCGCTGCTGGGGCTGGTGTTCAGCCATGTGCTGTGGGGCTGGACGCTCAGCGCAAGCACCTGGCAACCCACCTTCGTCGCGTTCGTCTCGTTGCCGGCGGCGATGGTGCTGCTGTTCGGCGGCGGCTGGAAGGTCGCGATCAATGGCGCGTTGCTGGGGGCACTGCTGGTGACGCCAGCGAGCCTGCTGCTGGTCAACTACCTGTGCTACCCATTGGGCTTGCCGGTGGTGATCGGCAATGTTGGCGGCATGGCCGTGGCGAGCGTGCTGGCGTTCATGCTGTGCCGGCGGTTTGCAGGCCTGGTGCGCTCGACGCCGCCTGTCGATGCGCCGCCACCGGCACCGGTCGTCGAGAGAGCGACACCGCACCACGGCGTTGGCTGGACGCTGCGACGGGTGCTGGCCGACTTCAGCGAGGCGCCGTTCTTCGGCAATGAGCTGGCCAGCCTGGGCTTGTTGCTCGGCGTGCTGGCGGCCTACCTGCTGTCGCCGGCCGGGCCGGCCTACGGCTCGCAGCTGGTGCTGGAGATGGTGGGCGGGCAGGCGCTGGCGTCGCTGATCGGCGTGCTGTTGTGGCGCAGGCAATGGATGCAGAGGGGGTGGTACCCGACCTACATCCCGATCGTGTCCGTGGTGCCGGCGGCGGTGCTGACATTGGGTGGCACGTGGGAGGTGGTGGTGCTCAGTGCCGGCCTGGGCGCGGTGATGGCACCGCCATTGGCGGTCGCAATCAGCCAGCGCCTGCCCAGCCATCTGCATGGGTACATTGGCAACGTGCTGTCGATGGCTGCCTGCACGCTGATGATCCTGCCATTTGTGGGGTGGCTGACGGGCGCCGGGTAAGCGCTGAAGGGCGGGGTGATGTAGTGTTACGGCAGGATCCCGCCTTGAGGCTATGCCATGACAGCTTTTGTACAGCCTTTGAACGATAAGGAAATGACCCGTCTTGATGGTTTTCTGCTCAAGTACGGTAACGATGAAGCCATCCTCACGCTCTCGGAGCTGGATGGCTTTCTGGTGGCGCTGGCCAGTTCGCCCGTGTTGTTGACGCCCAACGAATGGCTGCCCGAAGTGACCGGCGGCAGAGCGCCGCGGTTCAAGAAGCCGGCCGAGGCCGAGGCGTTTTCGGCGTTGTTGATGCGCTACATGAACAACGTGGCGGGCGAGCTCAGTGAGGCGTGTGATGCCTTCGAACCGTTGTTTCTCGAAGACGAGTCCGAGCCTGATCCGCAGCTGGTGGTCGAGGAGTGGTGCTTCGGCTACTTGCGGGGTGTGCAGGTAGCGCGCTGGCCGGCGCTGCCGCCGGTGCAGGTACGGCACCTGGAGGCGATTGCGCTGCATGGGCTGGACGAGAACATCGAAAAAGTCGAGGCGTTGCAGCCGCAGGAGCATGCGGCTTCGGTCGAGGCCGTCGTGATCGGTTTGCGGGCGTTGTATCGGTTTTTCGATTCGCAGCGGGGGTAGCCATCGCGCGACCCTCTGATTTGCCGACGCCATCGCGGGTCAAGCCCGCTCCCACAAAGTGTTTGCGCCCTCCTGTGGGAGCGGGCTTGCCCCGCGATGGGCTGTCTGCCAACCCTAATCTTGTTGTAATTCCAGGTAATCAATGACACTGCATGTACTGTTCGTGTGTACTCAGAACCGCTTGCGCAGCCCCACGGCTGAACAGGTGTTTGCCGACTGGCCGGGGGTGGAGACGGCCTCTGCCGGTGTGGGCAATGATGCGGACGTGCCGGTGGGCAACGAGTTGCTGGCGTGGGCAGACCTGGTGATCGTGATGGAACAGGCGCACCGCAAGAAACTGTCGGCGCGATTCCGCTCGGTGCTGGGCGACAAGCGCATCGTTTGCCTGGGCATCCCGGACGACTATGGGTTCATGGCGCCGGAGTTGGTTGAACTGTTGAAGGCCAGGGTGCCGCAGTTTTTGCCGGATCAACTGTAGTAGTGCGCAAGGTCTGCTGGCCTCTTCGCCAGCAAGGCTGGCTCCTACCGGGTTCCAGCGTGACCCTGGCTGACTGACGCCAGCAGGCGCAGCGACCAACAGCATGCGAAAACCTCTGAAAAAAGCCAGGCACAAAAAAGGCCGCCTTGCGGCAGCCTCTTTTTGCAGCATCCACGCGCGGGAAATCAATCCCAGCTCAACGCGCCGCCAGTCTGATACTCGATAACCCGCGTCTCGAAGAAGTTCTTCTCTTTCTTCAAGTCCATGATTTCGCTCATCCATGGGAACGGGTTGGTGGTACCTGGGTACTCTTCCTTCAGGCCGATCTGCGACAGGCGACGGTTGGCGATGAACTTGAGGTAGTCCTCCATCATCGCCGCGTTCATGCCCAGCACGCCGCGTGGCATGGTGTCGCGTGCGTATTCGATTTCCAGCTGAGTACCCTGCAGGATCATCTGCGAGGCCTCTTCCTTCATCTCGGCATCCCACAGGTGCGGGTTTTCGATCTTGATCTGGTTGATCACGTCGATACCGAAGTTCAGGTGCATCGACTCGTCACGCAGGATGTACTGGAACTGCTCGGCAACGCCGGTCATCTTGTTGCGACGACCCATCGACAGGATCTGGGTGAAGCCGCAGTAGAAGAAGATGCCTTCGAGTACGCAGTAGTAGGCGATCAGGTTGCGCAGCAGCTCCTTGTCGGTCTCGACGGTGCCGGTGTCGAACTCCGGGTCCGAGATGGCACGGGTGTAGCGCAGGCCCCAGGCGGCCTTTTTCGCGACCGAAGGGATCTCGTGGTACATGTTGAAGATCTCGCCTTCATCCATGCCCAGCGATTCGATGCAGTACTGGTACGCGTGGGTGTGGATCGCCTCTTCGAACGCCTGGCGCAGGATGTACTGGCGGCACTCGGGGTTGGTGATCAAGCGGTACACGGCCAGTGCCAGGTTGTTGGCAACCAGCGAGTCGGCGGTGGAGAAGAAGCCCAGGTTGCGCATGACGATGCGACGCTCGTCGTCGGTCAGGCCTTCGGGGGTCTTCCACAGGGCGATGTCCGCGGTCATGTTGACCTCTTGCGGCATCCAGTGGTTGGCACAGCCATCCAGGTACTTCTGCCAGGCCCAGTCGTACTTGAACGGTACCAGCTGGTTGAGGTCGGCGCGGCAGTTGATCATGCGCTTCTCGTCGACCGCTACACGGGCAGCAGAGCCTTCCAGCTCGGCCAGGCCTTCGGCGATGTCGAGATCGTCCAGGGCCGCCTTGGCGCGCTTGACCGCGTCGGAGTCGGCGGCGGTCACTGCACGGGCTTCCTGCGCGGCCACACCGCCAGCGCTGTCGAGCTTGTCGATGCCCGCTTCAGCCACCTGAGAGGCGGTTTGACCTTTGGCGGCGACTTCGCCGTCTTCGTTTTCGAATTCGTCCCAGCTCAGCATGATGGGTCTCCTGCTTGAGGGCCATGAAAGAGTATGGCCGGTTGGATCTAGGGTTGCGCTGCTCGCGGTTAAGGTGTGCACGCAAAATCTTGGAATGCTTCCGGGGGCGCAGCCCCTCGGGGAGGGCGGGGTGACCCGCACCTGGGTGTTCGGCGATAGAGGCCGGTGGTTGTGCCGACCTCTTCGCTGGCAAGGCCAGCGCCTACAGGGTAGGCGCAAGGCGCCGCTTGCAAGCGGCGCCTTCAGGCCTTACTGGCAGGCTTCGCAGTCTGGCTCGTCGATCGCGCAGGCTTTTGGCACTGGGGCAGGGCCGGCTGGCGCTGCTGCCTGGACCGGGGCGCTGTCGCCACCGCTGGACACGGCGTTGAGCTTGCCGGTGCTGATGGTCGACTTCTCGGTGCTGGTGGCGGCCAGGGCACGGAGGTAGTAGGTGGTTTTCAGGCCACGGTACCAGGCCATGCGGTAGGTCACGTCCAGCTTCTTGCCCGAAGCGCCGGCAATGTACAGGTTCAGCGACTGGGCCTGGTCGATCCACTTCTGGCGACGGCTGGCTGCATCGACGATCCATTTGGTCTCGACTTCGAACGCGGTGGCGTACAGGTCCTTGAGCTCCTGCGGAATGCGCTCGATCTGCTGCACCGAACCATCGTAGTACTTCAGGTCGTTGATCATGACCGAGTCCCACAGGCCGCGGGCCTTCAGGTCGTGGACCAGGTACGGGTTGATCACGGTGAACTCGCCCGACAGGTTCGATTTCACGTACAGGTTCTGGTAGGTCGGCTCGATCGACTGCGAAACGCCGGTGATGTTGGCGATGGTCGCGGTCGGTGCGATGGCCATGATGTTCGAGTTGCGAATGCCTTTCTGCACACGGGCACGTACCGGTGCCCAGTCCAGGCTCTCGTTCAGGTCGACATCGATGTACTGCTGGCCACGTTGCTCGATCAGGATCTGTTGCGAGTCCAGTGGCAGGATGCCCTTGGACCACAGCGAACCCTGGAACGTCTCGTAGGCGCCACGCTCATCGGCCAGGTCGCAGGAGGCCTGGATCGCGTAGTAGCTGACCGCTTCCATCGACTTGTCGGCGAACTCGACCGCAGCGTCCGAACCGTACGGGATGTGCTGCAGGTACAGCGCGTCCTGGAAGCCCATGATGCCCAGGCCCACAGGGCGGTGCTTGAGGTTCGAGTTGCGCGCCTGCGGCACGGAGTAGTAGTTGATGTCGATCACGTTGTCGAGCATGCGCACGGCAGTGTTCACGGTGCGCTGCAGCTTGGCGGTGTCCAGCTTGCCGTCGACGATGTGGTTCGGCAGGTTGATCGAGCCCAGGTTGCAGACCGCGATCTCGTCCTTGTTGGTGTTCAGGGTGATCTCGGTGCACAGGTTCGAGCTGTGGACCACGCCCACGTGCTGCTGCGGCGAACGCAGGTTGCACGGGTCCTTGAAGGTCAGCCACGGGTGGCCGGTCTCGAACAGCATCGACAGCATCTTGCGCCACAGGTCTTTGGCCTGGACGGTCTTGAACACCTTGATCTTGTTGTACTCGGTCAGGGCTTCGTAGTACTCGTAGCGCTCTTCGAAGGCCTTGCCGGTCAGGTCGTGCAGGTCTGGTACTTCGCTTGGCGAGAACAGGGTCCACTTGCCGTCATCGAAGACACGCTTCATGAACAGGTCGGGGATCCAGTTGGCGGTGTTCATGTCGTGGGTACGACGACGGTCATCACCGGTGTTCTTGCGCAGCTCGATGAATTCTTCGATATCCAGGTGCCAGGTTTCCAGGTAGGCACAGACCGCGCCCTTGCGCTTGCCGCCCTGGTTGACCGCAACAGCGGTGTCGTTGACCACCTTGAGGAAGGGCACGACGCCCTGGGACTTGCCGTTGGTGCCCTTGATGTAGGAGCCCAGTGCACGCACAGGGGTCCAGTCGTTGCCCAGGCCACCGGCGAATTTCGACAGCATGGCGTTGTCGTGGATCGCGTGGTAGATGCCCGACAGGTCGTCCGGCACGGTGGTCAGGTAGCAGCTCGACAGCTGCGGACGCAGGGTGCCGGCGTTGAACAGGGTCGGGGTCGAGGCCATGTAGTCGAACGACGACAACAGGTTGTAGAACTCGATCGCACGGGCTTCCTTGTCTTTCTCTTCCAGCGCCAGGCCCATGGCCACGCGCATGAAGAACACCTGTGGCAGCTCGAAGCGCACGCCATCCTTGTGGATGAAGTAGCGGTCGTAGAGGGTCTGCAGGCCCAGGTAGGTGAACTGCTGGTCGCGCTCGTGGTTGATCGCCTTGCCCAGACGCTCCAGGTCGAAGTCGGCCAGGGCAGGGTTGAGCAGTTCGAACTGCACGCCCTTGGCCACGTAGGCAGGCAGCGCTTTGGCGTACAGCTCGGCCATTTCGTGGTGGGTGGCGCTGTCGGCCACTTCGAGGAAGCTCAGGCCTTCGGCACGCAGGGTGTCCATCAGCAGGCGGGCGGTGACGAACGAGTAGTTCGGCTCGCGCTCTACCAGGGTACGGGCGGTCATCACCAGGGCGGTGTTGACGTCCTTGATGGCCACGCCGTCGTACAGGTTCTTCAGGGTTTCGCGCTGGATCAGCTCGCCATCGACTTCGGCCAGGCCTTCGCAGGCCTCGGTGATGATGGTGTTCAGGCGGTTCATGTCCAGCGGCGCGAAGCTGCCGTCGGCCAGGCTGATGCGGATGCTCGGGTGCGGCTGTACCGAGGCGTCGGCCGGAGTGCGGGTGGCACGCTCCTTGGCACGCTGGTCACGGTAGATCACGTAGTCACGGGCGACTTTCTGCTCGCCGGCGCGCATCAGGGCCAGTTCGACCTGGTCCTGGATCTCTTCGATATGGATGGTGCCGCCCGAAGGCATGCGACGCTTGAAGGTGGCGGTGACCTGCTCGGTCAGGCGGGCGACGGTATCGTGGATGCGCGACGAGGCGGCAGCGGTGCCGCCTTCAACTGCGAGGAACGCTTTGGTGATGGCCACGGTGATCTTGTCGTCGGTGTAGGCGACGACAGTGCCGTTACGCTTGATCACGCGCAGTTGGCCGGGGGCGGTGGCAGCCAGATCCTGGTTCGAATCAGCGGCCTGCGGCGCCAGCGCCTGCGGGTTCTCGCGAGTTGTGTCGGTTTGCATGGGTGTCTCCACGTTCTCTATGTTTGTTCAGATGCCTTTTGGGCACCTACCGTTCCGTCCGAAAGCTCGCCAACTTGCCCACCGGCGCATGCGCGCCTGGCCGGGCAGGGTCTACCGACTTCGGGACAGATCAGGAAAAAAAGGGGCAATCGCTTGCCGCTCCCTGGCCGAAGTCAAAGGTTCTGGGCCACGGCCCAAAAACTGTTGCTGACGGGGATGCACTTGCAACACCCGTACCCGAAACAAGGCCCGTCGCGGGCTTGCACCGGTCGCCTTCCGCAGGAGCGGTTTGGCTGCGAATTTCAATCAAAGTTCAAGCAAAAAAAGCGCCTTTGAAGGCTTGAGTTCTCTGCTCCACTTGTGCTTGGATTTTTGTTCAAAACCCAACATGTAGTGTTTTGTCGCGCTGGGGATACAAGATAATGCGGTATCGGGGGTATTGCAAGGCAGTGGCCTGTGGATAACGTGTGGGTAGATTGTGCGTGATTATGGGCAAAGCCTTGTAGGCCGCGTCCCACCGCCATTCCACCGCTCGTCACTCTTTTTTTGCCCGGGCAAAGCGTCGCAGGGGCATTTTTGAGGGCGCGAACCCTATCACAAAAAACACACTTGTCCAGCGACTTTGGCGCGGCTTTTTCCGGCGCCCGGCAGTGGTAGTATCGCGGGCCAATGTTGCCCTTTATTGAAGGGCTTCACTCCAACAATAAAAAGCCCAGCCGAGGTGATCCGTGCAGCAGCCCAACAGTCAGGTGTTGATCGTCGAGGATGACGAGCGTCTAGCCGAGCTGACCCGTGACTACCTGCAAGCCAATGGCTTCGACGTGGCGGTGGAGGGCGATGGGGCGAAGGCGGCGGCGCGCATCGTGGCCGAGCAGCCAGACCTGGTGATCCTCGACCTGATGCTGCCCGGCGAGGACGGCCTGAGCATCTGCCGCAAGGTGCGCACGCGGTACAACGGGGTCATCCTGATGCTCACCGCGCGCAGCGAGGACCTGGACCAGGTGCAGGGCCTGGACCTGGGCGCCGACGATTACGTGTGCAAGCCGGTGCGCCCGCGCCTGTTGCTGGCGCGGATCAACGCCTTGCTGCGTCGCACCGAGGTGCCGGCCACCACGGGCGAGCGCCAGAGCCTGCAGTTCGGCCCGCTGCGGGTGGACAACACCCTGCGCGAAGCCTGGCTTGGCGACAACGGCATCGAGCTGACCGCTGCCGAGTTCGACCTGCTGTGGCTGCTGGTGAGCAACGCGGGGCGCATCCTGTCCCGCGAAGAGATCTTTACCTCCCTGCGCGGGGTGGGCTATGACGGCCAGGACCGCTCCATCGATGTGCGCATTTCGCGCATCCGCCCCAAGATAGGCGACGACCCCGACCACCCGCGCATGATCAAGACGGTGCGCAGCAAAGGCTACCTGTTCGTGGGCGAGGCTGCCCAGGCGCTGGGCCTGGTTGAATGAACTCGATCTTCCTGCGCATCTACGGAGGCATGCTGGCCGCCCTGGTGCTGGTGGCGTTGCTGGGCGCGCTCAGCCTGCACCTGCTCAACGAGGTGCGTGCCGAGCAGTACCGCGAGCGCCTGGCCCACGGCACCTTTACCCTGATGGCCGACAACCTGGCCCCCATGAGCGATGTGGAGCGTACCCGGGCGCTGGCGATATGGGGGCGCCTGCTGGGCATTCCGCTGGCCCTCGCCTCGATCGATCAGGCCGCCCTCGACGGCAGCCAGCGCACCCGCCTGCAACGCGGGCATGTGCTGGTGCAGCGCACCGGCCCCCATGCGGCGCGGGTGCTGCGCCAGGTGCGCGGGCAGAACCTGTTGCTGACCGGCGAGGTGCAGCAGATCAGCGAGCAACTGGCCCGCGCCACCATCTACCTGCTGGCCGACGAACTGGTGCGCTACCCGGTGGGCGAGCAGCCGCAGCGCCTGGCCGAACTCAAGCAGAGCAAGGGGTTCGGCTTCGACCTGCGCCTGCTCAGCCTCGACCAGACCGACATGGACGGCGACCAGCGCCGTCGCGTCGACGAAGGCGACACCGTGATGGCGCTGGGCAAGGACGGCAACTCGATCCGCGTGTTCGCCGGCATGGTGGCCACGCCCTGGGTGCTGGAGATCGGGCCGCTGTATCAGATGAACCCGTATCCACCGCAGATGCTGCTGGTAATCGCGGCGCTGGGGCTGTGCCTGATCGGCCTGATCGTGTACCTGCTGGTGCGCCAGCTGGAGCGGCGTCTGTCGGGCCTGGAGGCGGCGGCCACGCAGATTGCCCAGGGTAGCCTGGACGTGCGCGTGGCAGCGGACGACGCCGACTCGGTGGGGCGCCTGGCCGCGGCGTTCAACCATATGGCCGGGCACCTGCAGCAATCGCTGAACATGCAGCGCGAACTGGTGCGGGCGGTGTCCCATGAGCTGCGCACCCCGGTGGCGCGCCTGCGCTTTGGCCTGGAGATGGTCGAGAACGCCAGCAGCGAGCACGCCCGCGAGAAATACCTGCTGGGCATGGACAACGACATTCAGGACCTCGACCGACTGGTCGACGAGATGCTCACCTACGCACGTCTTGAGCAAGGGGCGCCGGCCCTGAACTTCCAGCGTATCGACCTGGACGCCTTGCTCGACCAGGTGATTGCCGAACTGGCGCCGCTGCGCCGCGAGGTGCGGGTGCTGCGCGGGCCGTGCCAGGGCGGCGAGCAGGGGGCGTGGGTCGAGGCCGAGCCGCGCTACCTGCACCGCGCCCTGCAGAACCTGGTGAGCAATGCGATGCGCCACGCCGAGTCGCAGGTCAGCCTGAGCTATCAACTGGGCGCCCAGCGCTGTCGCATCGACGTCGAGGACGATGGGCCGGGGGTGCCACAAAGCGCCTGGTCGCGCATCTTCACGCCCTTTACCCGCCTGGACGACAGCCGTACCCGCGCCTCTGGCGGGCACGGGCTGGGCTTGTCGATCGTGCGGCGGATCATCTACTGGCATGCCGGGCGCGCCCTGATCGGCAAGAGCGAGCGCCTGGGTGGTGCCTGCTTCAGCCTGAGCTGGCCACGCGCGCATGACGCGGAGCAGGCGCAGGAGGACGGCCTTGAGGCTCGCTGAGCTGTTGCGCCCCGACGCCTTCGATGCCCTGCTGCTGGGGCTGTACGGCCCCGAGCTGATGCCGGCGCAACGGCCGGTGCTGGTGTCGCAATGGTCCAAGTACTACTTCGCCGTGCTGTGGCGTGCGGCCCTGGTCGGGCGCGCCCCGTTGCAGGTTCAGGCGCTGGCGGTGACGCTGGATGGGCGCGGCCTGCCAACCGACCTGTCGACGTCCGCGGCGGTGGGCGGTGTGGTGGCGGTACTGGAACGGCACCTGCCAGCCATCGTCGAGCAACTGGTGGTGCTGGGCAGCGTGCCGGCGGCGGTGTTGTGGGGCAATGCCGGTGACTGCCTGGAGCAGATTGCAGGTGAGCGGCCCGAGGTCCAGCGGTTGCTGGATACGCCCGGCAACCCGCTGTACGGCGCGGTGCGCTACACCCCTGACGGGCGGCGGGTCAGGCGCACCTGTTGCCTGAGCTACAAGGTCGAGTGGGTTGGGCGCTGCGCGCAGTGCCCGCTGTAAGCCTGCGGCTCACACGCTGACCAGGCTCAGCAACTGATCGCCCTGCAGGCTGAACTGCCCCTGGATTTCCCGGCCGTGGCACCACAGCGGCGACAGGTCGGTGAGCAGGCGCAGGCGGGCGTGGCCATTGGCGGACCACTCCAGCAGTTCGGCGTGCTCGAAATAGAAGCGCTTGCGCACTATGGGGTACAGCGCCTTGAACAGGCTTTCCTTGAGGGAGAAGGTCAGCGTGGTGGTCAGGCTCAGCTGGCTGCGGTCCATGCGCTGCAGCTCATCGGCAGTGAGGATTTCGCCCATCAGGCGTTCGGCGCGTTCGGTCTCCAGCAGGTTTTCCTGGTCCAGGCCCAGGCCCTGGCAGTCGCTGCTGCGGGCCACCACGGCGGCCGCCCAGCCCTTGCCGTGGGTGATCGAGCCGCTGATGCCGGCCGGCCATAGGGGGGCGCGGTCGTCGCCGGTGGCGGGCAGGTAGTCGCGCCCGTCCAGGCGCTGCAGGGCGGCGCGGGCGCACACGCGGCCGGCCAGGTACTCGGCCTGACGCTTGGCCACCGAGCGTTGCAGGCTGGGGGTGGGTTCGATGGCGGCGCGCCGGAAGTCATCGGCGGCGAGGTTGGCCGGGTCGAAGGCGCAGCTGACCAGCACCGCACCGGGGACCGGGTGGGGCAGGGGCCAGTGGTGCTGGAGCGGGGCGCAGCAGTGCGGGAGTCGATTCATGGGCGCTATTGTGCCGTGGCCCACGAGCCTTCGCCAGCAACGCTGGCGCCTACAGGTTCACGCGGCCTGCCGCAGGAGCCAGCGTTGCCGCCAAGCGGGCTTCAGTCAAACACCTTCTTCAAGAACACCTGCAGGTCTGCCCACGAGCTTTCATCGGCGGCCTTGTCATAGCCGATATCCGGCCCGCCGTGCTCGCCGTGGCTCAGGCGGTCGGCATCCGGGTTGGTGAAGCCATGCTTGGCCCCCGGGATGCTCACGAACTTCAGGTCGGCGCCGGCTGCCTCCATCTCCTTCCTGAACGCAGCCACCTGCTCGGGCGTGACCATGCTGTCGCTGGCGCCATGCTCCACCAGCAACGGCGCCTTCACACTGCCGCTGGTTGCCGGCGTGGCCGTCACCAGCGCTCCGTGAAAGCTCGCCACCCCCGCCAGCGGCTCACTGCGCCGCGCAGCGTCCAGCACCACCTTGCCGCCGAAGCAGTAGCCGATGGCGGCGATCTTGTCGGGGTTGGTCTGCGGCTGGATCTTCAGCAACTCGACCCCGGCATCGAAGCGTGTTGCCGCCGTCTTCGGGTTTTTCAGGGCCGCCGCCATGAACGCCTGCGCATCGGCCGGGTGCTCGGTGTTCTTGCCGTCGCCATACATGTCGATGGCCAGCGCGCTGTAGCCCAGCCCGGCCAGGTCGCGGGCACGGCGCTTGGCATAGTCGTTCAGCCCCCACCATTCGTGCACCACCACCACCCCGGGACGTTCGCCCTTCACGGCGTCGTCATAGGCGTAGTAGCCCACCAGGCGCTTGCCGTCGGCGTCCTGGTAGTCGATCTGGCGGGTTTGCACCGCAGCCTGGGCCAGGCCAGTGGCGCCGATCAGGGCAAGTGCGAGCAGGTAACGCATGGTCAGTCTCCTTTTTTCCGTTGATGCCCGCTCGTTCAGCCGGGGTTCAGCCAGCATTCAGCGGCGGTTCAGGGCGCCCTGCTTACTCTAGCTCCCACACAAACACCGCGCATCACTCTGGAGTACACACTCATGAAAAGCCTCAATACCGTACTGATCGCCATCACCATGCTGGGTGCCAGCTCCCTGGTACAGGCTGCCGACACCACCTTCGCCGGCCTCACCTACGGCCAGACCAGCGACAAGATCAAGAAGTCCGGCCTGCTCAGCAGCAACACCGACCACCTCAACACCGACGGCATCATCAGCAAGGACGGCACCTGGGGTGCGCGCATTGGTCAGCAGAACGACCAGGGCCGCTACTACCTCACCTATGACAACGTCTCCAACAACCACAGCGGCCTGAAAATGCGCCAGGAAAACCTGCTGGGCAGCTACGACGTGTTCTATCCGCTGGGTAGCAGCACCAAGGCATTCGGCGGTGCGAGCCTGGGCGTGACCAAGCTCAGCCAGGAATCCTCCGGCTACAGCCGCGACACCGACACCGGCTACGCCTACGGCCTGCAGGCCGGCGTACTGCAACAGGTCAGCAGCAATGCTTCGGTCGAGCTGGGCTACCGCTACCTGCGCAGCAACGCCACCACCGAACTGTCCGAGCACGACGGCGACAAGCTCGGTGCCCTGCGCCTGAAAAGCAGCGCGCAAACCTACCTGTCGGCCAACTACCTGTTCTGAACCCCCGCGCAATACCCGAACCGGCCTTCACTCTGGCCGGTTCGCTGTTATTCTGCCGTTATGTAGCGAGATGCCCGGCCAAGCAGGCCGGGCCTGGTTATGGAGGAGCGTATGAAACTGCTGGTGGTCGAGGATGAAGCCCTGTTGCGGCATCACCTGTTCAGCCGTCTGAGCGAAAGCGGGCATGTGGTCGAAGCGGTGGCCAATGCCGAGGAGGCGCTGTACCAGGCCGAACAGTTCAATCACGACCTGGCCATCGTCGACCTGGGCCTGCCGGGCATGAGCGGGCTGGACCTGATCCGCCAACTGCGCAGCCAGGGCAAGACATTTCCTATCCTGATTCTCACCGCCCGTGGCAACTGGCAGGACAAGGTCGAAGGCCTGGCCGCCGGTGCCGACGACTACGTGGTCAAGCCGTTCCAGTTCGAAGAGCTGGAGGCGCGCCTGAATGCGCTGCTGCGCCGCTCCAGCGGCTTCACCCAGTCGACCATCATCGCCGGCCCCCTGCGCCTGGACCTCAACCGCAAGCAGGCGCTGCTCGATGACCAGCCCCTGGCATTGACCGCCTACGAATACCGCATCCTCGAATACCTGATGCGCCATCACCAGCAGGTGGTGGCCAAGGACCGTCTGATGGAGCAGCTGTACCCCGACGACGGCGAGCGTGACCCCAACGTGATAGAAGTGCTGATCGGCCGCCTGCGCCGCAAGCTCGAGGGCGACAACGGCTTCAAGCCCATCGACACGGTACGTGGCCTGGGCTACCTGTTCACCGAGCGCTGCCTGTGATTCGTTCGCTGCGCCTGCGCCTGATGCTGGCCGCAGCGGTGCTGGCGCTGCTGTTCATGCTGGCCCTGTTGCCGGCCCTGCAGAAGGCTTTCAGCCTGGCCCTGCAGGAGTCCATCGAGCAGCGCCTGGCCTCGGACGTGACCACGCTGATCTCGGCGGCGCGCATAGACGGCGGCAAGCTGCAGATGCCCGATCTGCTGCCGGACGAGAAATTCAACCTGCCCGACAGCCGCCTGCTCGGCTACATCTACGACCGCCAGGGCAACCTGGTGTGGCGTTCGCGTGCCACCAACGACGAGAACATCAACTACACACCCCGCTACGACGGACGCGGCAACGAGTTCGCGCGCATCCGCCAGGACCACGGCGAGGAGTTCTTCGTCTATGACGTGGAGGTCAAGCTGCTGGGCGGCAAGAGCGCGGCCTTCAGCATCGTTGCCCTGCAACCGGTGCGCGAGTACCAGCAAACCCTCAACGGCCTGCAAGAGAAGCTCTACCTGGGCTTTGGCGCGGCGCTGCTGGCCCTGATGCTGCTGCTCTGGGCCGGGCTGACCTGGGGCCTGCGCTCGCTGCGGCGCATGAGCGTGGAGCTGGACGACGTGGAGTCCGGCGCCCGCGAGGGCCTCAGTGCCGAACACCCGCGCGAGCTGTTGCGCCTGACCGGCTCGCTCAACCGCCTGCTGCGCAGCGAGCGCGAGCAGCGCGGGCGCTACCGCGACTCGCTGGATGACCTGGCGCACAGCCTCAAGACCCCGCTGGCGGTGCTGCAAGGGGTCAGCGAAAGCATGGCCCAGCGCGAAGGCGAGCGCGAGCAGGCGCGGGTGCTGCAGAGCCAGATCGAGCGCATGAGCCAGCAGATCGACTACCAGTTGCAGCGCGCCAGCCTGCGCAAGAGCGGCCTGGTGCGCCACCAGGTGGCCTTGCACCCGCTGCTCGACAGCCTGTGCAGCACCCTGGCCAAGGTCTACCGCGACAAGCAGGTGCACATCACCTATGCAGTGCCCGACCAGGCACTGGTACCCATGGAGCAGGGCGCATTGCTCGAACTGCTCGGCAACCTGCTGGAAAACGCCTACCGTCTGTGCCTGGGGCAGATCCGCATCAGCCTGCGGGTCAGCGACACGGCGCTGGAGCTGTGTGTCGAGGACGACGGCCCCGGCGTACCGGTGCACCAGCGCGAACGTATCCTGCAGCGGGGCGAGCGCCTCGATCGCCAGTACCCGGGGCAGGGCATCGGCCTGGCGGTGGTCAAGGACATCATCGAGAGCTACGACGCCACCCTCACTCTCGACGATTCGCCCCTGGGCGGCGCTGCCTTCCGTATCCGCTTTCCGCTCGACTGAGCGCCTGCCACATTCCGCCCAGTGGGCGGATTACCGCCATCATCGGGTCTATTCTTTGAGTGCCGGGCGGAAATCCGCCAACTGGCGCGTCCTGCCTTGCTGCCTTGCGGTGCACGAAATGCCCTGAAACAGGGTGTTTGCACCGCCTTGGCACATCCTGGCATCAGCCTTGCTATTGACTCCGCAGAGCATTGCCACGCAGCTCGACACAACAAATCCCTCCAATGCAGGAGGGTTCGCGCTTTAGGTGCCGATCGCCTCCTGGGAAGGATGGGCCGGCACATTGAGGAAAATAGCCATGACGACGCGTCAGCCGCTGTACAAATCGCTGTATATCCAGGTGATCATCGCCATCACCATCGGTATCTTGCTGGGTCACTTCTATCCCGACACCGGTGTGGCGCTCAAGCCGCTGGGTGACGGTTTCGTCAAACTGATCAAGATGGTCATCGCCCCCATCATCTTCTGCACCGTGGTCAGCGGCATCGCCGGCATGCAGAGCATGAAATCGGTCGGCAAGACCGGCGGCTACGCGCTGCTCTACTTCGAAATCGTCTCGACCATCGCGCTGATCATCGGCCTGGTCGTGGTCAACGTGGTCAAGCCGGGTGCCGGCATGCACATCGACGTGACCACCCTCAACGCCAGCAGCGTGGCTGCCTATGCCGCCGCCGGTGCGCAGCAGACCACCGTCGGCTTCCTGCTCAACATCATCCCCAACACCGTGGTCGGTGCCTTCGCCAACGGCGACATCCTGCAGGTGCTGATGTTCTCGGTGATCTTCGGTTTCGCCCTGCACCGCCTGGGTGCCTACGGCAAGCCGCTGCTGGACCTGATCGACCGCTTCGCCCACGTCATGTTCAACATCATCAACATGATCATGAAGCTGGCCCCGATCGGTGCCTTCGGTGCCATGGCCTTCACCATCGGCCAGTACGGCGTGGGTTCGCTGGTGCAGCTGGGCTACCTGATGGCCTGCTTCTACATCACCTGCCTGCTGTTCATCCTGGTGATTCTGGGCGGTATCGCCCGTGCCCACGGCTTCAGCGTACTCAAGCTGATCCGCTACATCCGTGAAGAGCTGATGATCGTGCTCGGCACCTCGTCGTCCGAGTCGGCCCTGCCACGCATGCTGGCCAAGATGGAGCGTCTGGGCGCGAAGAAATCGGTGGTTGGCCTGGTGATCCCGACCGGCTACTCGTTCAACCTGGACGGCACCTCGATCTACCTGACCATGGCTGCGGTGTTCATCGCCCAGGCCACCGACACCACCATGGACATCACCCACCAGATCACCCTGCTGCTGGTGCTGCTGGTGGCCTCCAAGGGTGCTGCAGGCGTTACCGGCAGCGGCTTCATCGTGCTGGCCGCGACCCTGTCGGCGGTCGGCCACCTGCCGGTTGCCGGCCTGGCGCTGATCCTGGGTATCGACCGCTTCATGTCCGAAGCCCGCGCCCTGACCAACCTGATCGGCAACGCGGTGGCAACCGTGGTGGTGGCCAAGTGGGTCAACGAGCTGGACGAAGACAAGCTGCAAGCCGAGCTGGCTTCGGGTGGTTCGCCGCTGGTCGACACCCGTCCTACCGACGACCTGGGTGTCGCCGAAGGTGCGGTACGCCAGGGCTGAGGTTAGCCAAACGCAAAAAGCCCATCTTCGGATGGGCTTTTTTTTGCGCCTGTGCAGGCGTCTTCGCCGCAAGGCCGGCTCCTGCAGGGCGCTGGCTTGCCGGCGAAGCGTCTACTCCACCCGCGTCTCGCCGGTGAACACCAGCGTCTGCCGACACCGCCGGCACAGATACCGCCGCCCCTGGCGCACCAGCCCGTGGCGCTGCGCCGAGAACGGAAAGTCACTGCCCGCACATGGGCACTTGTAGATGTAGCGGGTCACGCTGCGGCGCTTGACTGCATAGTTGTGGCAGCGGTTGGGTGGCAGCTCGTACACCCCGCGCATGATCAGCTGCCACTCCTCGCCATGGGGCTGGATGCGGTCGCCGAACAGTTGATGCGCCACCAGGTGCGCGACTTCGTGGGGCACGGTCTGGCGCAGGAAGTCTTCACTGTTCTCGCGGTACAGCTGCAGGTTGAAGCGCAGCAGGTTTTCGTGCAGGTGCGCGACACCGGCCTTCTGCCCGCGCAGCTTGAAGCTCACCTCGGGACGCAGGAAGGGGCGCTTGAAAAAACTTTCGGCTTGCTGGTAACAGCTTTCGACGCGGGAATTGAGCAGCTCTGGCATATCGGTTGGACACTCCTGGCCGGCAATTATGCCGCAACCCGGGCGGCGCTGCCGAGACCGCTGGTCCGCACAGCATCAAGCCGCCTTGCGGCGGCCTGATGGGTACAGCCCCTAGGTTGGCGTATTGTCTAGCTGGTATAGACGGGCCCCACGCCCAGTCCCCAGACGATCACGGTGAAGGCCATGATGGCAACCAGCACCACCAGCCCCACCGCCAGCACCGAACTCGAGAACAGAAAGCCCTCGTCGGACGGGATGTTCATGAAGGTCGGCAGGCCCACGTACAGCAGGTACACCGTGTAGCAGATGGCTGCCGTGCCGACGATCATTCCCAGCCACAGGTGCGGGTACAGCGCCGCCAGGCCGCCGATGAACAGCGGGGTGGCGGTGTAGGTGGCGAACGCGATGCACTGGGCCATGCTCGGGGTGGCGTCGTAGGTGCGCGCCATCCAGTGGATGAAGGCGCCCATCACCGCGACGCCGCCCAGCATGGCCAGGTAGGACATCACGGTCATCCAGATCGCACTGTCGACGGTGAGCATGACCGGTGCGCGGTTGCCGATCACCCAGCCCACCTGGGTGGTGCCGATGAACGCGGAAACGGCGGGTATCGCCGCCAGTATCAAGGTGTGGGTCAGGTACATGTGGCTGATGGTTTCGTCTTCGCCACGGATTTCTTTCCATTCCTGGTCAGGATGGGTGAACAGCCCCAGAACGTGATGGATCATGCCAGTCACTCCCTCGTTGTTGCCATCGCCCCCCAGCGGAGCGCTTGCGCGGCCCAGTGGCTGGGCCTGACGGGATCAGGTCACGCTTGCTGTGGCCTTATGACGCAGTATAGGAAGGGGTTCGCTGCACAAATCCGCTTTTTTAGAGCAAATTGCGCTGTAAGCGCGGCGCTTCATTTCCTTGCAGTCTTTATCGGATGGGCTACGCGAGCGTCAGGTTTGTGCGTAAAATGTGCCGCTTTTGTCACACCTTGCGGATTCAATCGCCATGGGCACCCTTTCGGTCAACCAGAACAAACTGCAAAAACGCCTGCGTCGCCTTGCCGGCGAAGCCGTCGCCGACTTCAACATGATCGAAGAGGGCGACAAGGTCATGGTCTGCCTGTCGGGCGGCAAAGACAGCTACACCATGCTCGATGTTCTGCTGCACCTGCAGAAAGTGGCGCCGATCAAGTTCGACATCGTCGCGGTCAACATGGACCAGAAGCAGCCAGGCTTCCCCGAGCACATCCTGCCGGCCTACCTCGCGACCCTGGGCATCGAGTACCACATCGTCGAGAAAGACACCTATTCGGTGGTCAAGGAACTGATCCCGGAAGGCAAGACCACCTGCTCGCTGTGCTCGCGCCTGCGTCGCGGCACGCTGTACACCTTCGCCGACGAGATCGGTGCGACCAAGATGGCCCTGGGGCATCACCGCGACGATATCGTCGAGACCTTCTTTCTCAACATGTTCTTCAACGGCACGCTCAAGGCCATGCCGCCCAAGCTGCGCGCCGACGACGGTCGCAACGTGGTGATCCGTCCGCTAGCCTACTGCGCCGAGAAGGACATCCAGGCCTACTCGGACATGAAGCAATTCCCGATCATCCCGTGCAACCTGTGCGGCTCGCAGGAAAACCTGCAGCGCCAGGTGGTCAAGGACATGCTGGTGGAGTGGGAGCGCAAGACCCCGGGACGCACCGAGAGCATCTTCCGCGGCCTGCAGAACGTGGTGCCGTCGCAGCTGGCGGACCGCAACCTGTTCGACTTCACCAACCTGCGCATCGATGAGACCGCCACCCCGCGGTTCGTCGATGTGCTCAACATCTGACCGGCATGCGCGATTATCAGTGGCTGCATGAATTCTGCCTGAACCGCTTCGGTTCGGCGGCGGCGCTCGAGGCGCACCTGCCCGAGCCGTTGAGCCCGGCGCAGCTGCGCCAGATCAGCGACGACCGCTACCTCTCGACCATGGCCCTGCGGGTGTTTCGCGCCGGGCTCAAGCACAGCCTGGTGGACGCCAAGTGGCCGGCGTTCGAGCAGGTGTTCTTCGGCTTCGACCCAGAGAAGGTGGTGCTGATGGGCGCCGAGCACCTGGAGCGGCTGATGCAGGACACCCGCATCATCCGCCACCTGGGCAAGCTCAAGAGCGTGCCGCGCAATGCGCAGTTCATGCTCGACGTGGCCAGGGAGAAGGGCAGTTTCGGTGCGTTGATCGCCGACTGGCCGGTGACCGACATCGTCGGCCTGTGGAAGTACCTGGCCAAGCAGGGCAACCAGATGGGCGGGCTGTCGGCGCCGCGTTTTCTGCGCATGGTCGGCAAGGACACCTTCGTGCCGAGCAATGACGTGGTGGCGGCGCTGGTGGCGCAGGATGTGATCGACCGGCAGCCGACCAGCCAGCGCGACCTGGCCACCGTGCAGCAGGCGTTCAACCAGTGGCATGCCCAGAGCGGGCGGCCGATGTGCCAGTTGTCGATGATGCTGGCGTATACCGTCAACCATTGAGATCGACGGTGTCGCAATCGCGGGTCAAGCCCGCTCCCACAAGGACCGTGGTAATCCTGTGGGAGCGGGCTTGACCCGCGATAGGCGCGCCGCCTATCAGACGCCTTCCCCCGCCACCCGCCGCTCATACTGAAAGCGCCAGCGCACAAACAGCAGCGCACTCACGAACAGCACCAGGCTGATCCCCACTTCCAGCCACCCCAGCAGCGCCCGCGCCGGGTCGAACGCGGCCAGCACGCCCTTGATGAAGTACAGGTTCACCACGAAGCACGTCCACGCATGGGCCCGTGCACTGCCCATCAGCATGCCCGGCAGCACCAGCAGCAACGGCACCAGCTCGATGGCCAGGATCACCCCCACGCGCGCGCCGTGCAGGTTGGCGAACCACAGGTTGTTCACCGTCAGCAACGCCATCAGGCTGAAAAACGCCACCAGGCTCAGCACCCGGGTAGCGCGCACACGTGGCTCCAGCCACTCCAGCGGCGGCAGCACCTTGGGCTTCTTAGCCACGGCCGTTCTCCAGCAGTTTGGCAGTGCTCGCCAGGCGCTGGCCCAGGGCACGGCACAGGGCGATCTCGTCGGCGTCCAGGTCGCGCTTGCCATCGGCCCCGGCATGGTGGCTGGCGCCATACGGCGTGCCGCCGCCCCGGGTGTCGAGCAAGGCCGATTCGCTGTAGGGCAGCCCCATGATCAGCATGCCGTGGTGCATCAGCGGCAGCAGCATCGACAGCAGGGTCGACTCCTGGCCGCCATGCAGGCTGGCCGTGGAGGTGAACGCCGCCGCTGGCTTGCCCACCAGCCCGCCACTCAGCCACAGGCTGCTGGTGCCGTCGATGAAATACTTGAGCGGCGCGGCCATGTTGCCGAAGCGCGTCGGGCTGCCCAGGGCCAGGCCCGAGCAATGGCGCAGGTCGTCGAGGGTGGCATACAGCGCGCCGTTCTCGGGGATGTCGGGGGCCACCGCTTCACACTCGGTGGAAATCGCCGGCACCGTGCGCAGGCGCGCCTCCAGCCCACCCAGTTCGACGCCACGGGCAATCTGCCGGGCCATTTCGCTGGTGGAGCCGTGGCGGCTGTAGAACAGGATCAGGACATAGGGCGCGCTCACGGCAGAATCTCCAGCACCTTCTCGGGCGGCCGGCCAATCACGGCCTTGTTGCCCGCCACCAGGATCGGGCGTTCGATCAGCTTGGGGTGCCGGGCCATGGCGTCGATCAACTGGTCGTCGCTCAGAGCCGGGTCGGCCAGGCCCAGGGTCTTGTATTCGTCTTCGCCACTGCGCAGCAGCTGGCGCGCGCCGATGCCCAGCTTGCCGAACAGGGCCTTGAGGGTGGCGGCGTCGGGTGGGGTTTCCAGGTAGCGCACCACCTCCGGGGTCAGGCCACGGGCTTCGAGCAATTCCAGCGCGCCACGGGACTTGGAGCAGCGCGGGTTGTGATACAGGGTCAGTTCGGTCATGTTCGGGGTCGCATCCGGCAGGGGGTGGCGGCTATTCTAACCGCAGCGAATTGGCATTTTGCCTGAATCTTGAAGAAGGATTGACCCATGACAAGGCGATTGGCAGCAGCCCTGGCCATCACCGCGAGCCTGTTGCTCGGCGGATGCGGTGTGGACTACGGCCTCGACCAGAACGGCAATGCGGTGAAAGCCGAGCAGATCGAAGGGCGCTGGGTGGTGCTCAACTACTGGGCCGAATGGTGCGGGCCGTGCCGCACCGAGATCCCCGAACTGAACGCAGCCGCCAAGGACTGGCAGGCGCAGGGGATCACCGTACTGGGGGTGAATTTCGACGGCTTGCGCGGCGATGAGCTGAAAAAGGCCAGCCAGGCGCTGGGCATTGACTTCACCGTGCTGGCCGACGACCCGGCCGAGCGCTACGACCTGCCGCGCAGCGAGGCGCTGCCGGTGACCTACATCATCGACGACAAGGGCAAGGTGCGTGAGCAGTTGATGGGCGAGCAGACGGCCGAGGGGCTGGCCGAGAAGATCAAGTTGCTAAAGGGCGCCTGATCGGCGGTGCGCCCATCGCGGGTCAAGCCCGCTCCCACAGCGTTGTGGGGGCGGGCCTGGGCCGCGATGCAGGCGATGCGGTCTGTCAGCCTTCCTCAGGCCAGAAGCGCAGTGGCTTGCCCTGTTCGGGCCAGAAGCGCACCTGCTCGATCGGCGAGATGTCCCAGCGTTGCACGGTCTCCAGCGCCTTCAGAAAGCGCTTTTCCTGCTCCATCAGCGCCGGCGCGCACTGCTTGCGCGTGCTGCCCACCGGGCCAAAGCTGAGTTTCTCGCCGTCCAGCGTATACGGCGCAAACCAGTGGTTGCAGCCGGCATTGCCATACGCCCGGCCATCCTCGGCCAGCGTCAGGGTCAGGTGGCTGTAGTCGATCAGCGGACGTTCGCCAATCCACTCCAGCACGTAGCTCTGTTCCTGTTGCAGCTTCATCGGCTCGGCTGCGCAACCGGCCAGGGTCGCGACCACCGCTGCACAGACCATCACGGGTTTCACTTTGCAGCCTCCTGGCATTTCGGGCACAGGTGCTTGTCGCCCTGTGTGCACCAACCCAATTCGGCGATGCGCGCCACGGCCGCCGGCTTCTGCGCCTTGGTGCCCAGTTTGGCATCCACGGCGAATTCGAAGTCCAGGGTGGCCTGGCAGCCATCGCAGTTGACCTGCCATGCATGAATCGCCAGCTCGCCGAACACCGGGCCCGCCGCTACCGCCACCCACTGGCCGGTGGGGTTGATCAGGTGGCGCACGGTCTCGACCGTCAGGCGCATCGACAGGGTCTTGCTGCCCTTGAGGGTCACCAGCAGTACGTCGCCTTTCTGGATCGAGCCACCGTTGCCGGTGACCTGATAGCGACCGGGTACCAGCGAGCGGCATTCGATCAGGGTGTGTTGCGGATTGAACAGGGTGTAGCGGAAATCGTGTTCGACCATGGGTCCTCCAAATATGGCGCGTATCCTAGCATCATCCCTCGACCAGATTCTGCGGATTGCCTGCCGCCCAGCGGGCAATGTTCTCCAGCGTGGTGGCGGCGATCGCCGCCAGTGCCTCGCGGGTCAGGAAGGCCTGGTGCGCGGTCACGATCACGTTGGGGAAGGTCAGCAGCCGCGCCAGCACGTCGTCCTGCAACGGCAGGTCGGAGCGGTCCTCGAAAAAGATCTGCGCCTCTTCCTCGTACACGTCCAGCCCCAGGTAGCCGAGCTGGCCGCTCTTGAGCGCGTCGATCAGCGCCGGTGTGTCGACCAGCGCGCCGCGCCCGGTATTGATCAGCATGGCGCCCGGCTGCAGGCTGGCCAGGCTCTGCGGGTTGATCAGGTGCCGGGTCTGCGGCGTGAGCGGGCAGTGCAGGCTGATGATGCGCGATTCGCGCAGCAGCTCCGGCAGGTCCAGGTAACGTGCACCCAGCGCCTCCACCTCGGCGTTGGGGTAGGGGTCGTACGCCAGCAGCTGGCAGCCGAAGCCTGCCATGATCCGCGCAAACGCCAGGCCGATCTGGCCGGTGCCGACCACGCCGACGGTCTTGCCGTGCAGGTCGAAACCGGTCAGCCCGTGCAGGCTGAAATCGCCCTCGCGAGTGCGGTTATAGGCACGGTGCAGGCGGCGATTGAGGGCAAGAATCAGGGCCACGGCGTGTTCGGCCACCGCATGCGGCGAGTAGGCCGGCACCCGCACCACCGTCAGCCCAAGGCGCTTGGCGGCGGCCAGGTCGACATGGTTGTAGCCGGCCGAGCGCAGCGCGATCAGGCGCGTGCCGCCGGCCTTGAGGCGGCTCAGCACCGGCGCCGAGAGGTCGTCGTTGATGAACGCGCACACCACCTCGTAGCCTTCGGCCAGTGCCGCGGTGTCTTCGGTCAGGCGCGCGCCTTGAAAGTGCAGCGCCAGTTGCGTGGCTCCTGGCGCGCTGCTGAAGCTGTCCTGGTCATAGTGTTGGCTGCTGAAGAGCAAGGCTTGCATGGCATGGTTCCCAAGGGTCGGATGCCGTCAGTGTAACCAACCGGCAAGGCCCGGGCCTTGCCAGAGATCAGGCGCTCTGGCGGGCCACGGTCGTCAGGCGGTTGATGGCCTGGTCCAGTTCGTCGAGGGCACGCTGGGCCTCGGGGTCGTCCTGCTTGAGCAGGGTTTCGCTGCGCTGGCAGGCGGCGCGCAGCTGCGGTACGCCGCAATAGCGCGTGGCGCCATTGAGTCGGTGCACGCGCTCGATGGTGGCGTGGCGGTCGTCGGCCTCGCGGGCGCAGCGGATCGCGTCGCGGTCGGCATCCAGCGAAGCCAGCAGCATGGCCAGCATGTCGGCGGCCAGGTCTGGCTTGCCTGCCGCCAGGCGCAGGCCTTCCTCAGGGTCCAGCACCTTCAGGTCGTTGCCGTCGACCGGCAGTTCGGCGCCGCGCTCGTTGGTCGGGCTGCCCAGTTGCAGGCCGGTCCACTTCAGCACCACCTGGGCCAGCTGGCGCTCACTGATCGGCTTGGTCAGGTAGTCGTCCATGCCGCTGTGCAGCAGGGCGCGCTTCTCGTTGGCCATGGCATGCGCGGTCAAGGCCACGATCGGCAAGGCCGGAGCGCTGCGCGTGGCTTCCCACTGGCGGATCTGTTCGGTGCATTCGCGCCCGTCCATCACCGGCATCTGTACGTCCATCAGCACCAGGTCGAAGTGCTCGTCCTGCACTGCGCTGATCGCCGCATGGCCGCTGTCCACCGCCAGCACATCGGCGCCGAGGTCTTCGAGCAGGGTCTGCACCAGCAGCAGGTTGGCCGGGTTGTCGTCCACGCACAGCACGCGGGGCTGGCGCTGGCCGCTGGGCACCTTGTATTCGCCGCTGGTGCGCCTGGGCTGCACCAGCTCGAGCAGGGCCCGGCGCACCTTGCGCGTACACGCAGGCTTGGCGTGCAACTGGCCGTGGGCATTGGGCAGGTGCGGGTGGTACAGCGCCTGTTCGGTGGTGGGGCACAGCACCAGGGCCTGACAGGCAAAGTGCTCCAGGCGCTGGATGTACTGGCCCAGACGCTCGGGCGCCAGCGATTGCAGGTTGACCCCCATGATCGCCAGCTCGAACGGCTGGCCGGCAAGGAAGGCGGCCTCGATGCCCTTGAGCAACTGCTCGCTGGTGGTGAAGGTGGTCACGTCCAGGCCGCAGTCCTGCATCTGGTGCGCCAATGCCTGGCGGGCCAGTTCGTGGTCGTCTACGATTGCCATGCGCCGGCCTTGCAGCGCCTGGGGTGGCAGGTCCTCGGCGTCGTCGCGGGCCTTGGGCAGATTGAGGCTGATCCAGAACTGCGAACCCTCGCCCGGGGTACTGTCGACGCCGATCTCGCCGCCCATCTGTTCGATCAGGCGCTTGGAGATCACCAGCCCCAGGCCGGTGCCGCCGGGCTGGCGCGACAGCGAGTTGTCGGCCTGACTGAAGGCCTGGAACAGGGCACGCACATCCTGGCTGGACAGGCCGATGCCGGTGTCCTGCACGCAGATGCGCAATTGCACGCTGTCTTCGGTTTCGTCATCGAGCATGGCGCGGGCAACGATGGTGCCTTCGCGGGTGAACTTGATCGCATTGCTCACCAGGTTGGTGAGGATCTGCTTGAGCCGCAGCGGGTCGCCCACCAGCGACAGCGGGGTGTCGCGGTACACCAGGCTGACCAGTTCGAGCTGCTTGGCGTGGGCCGCCGGGGCGAGGATGGTCAGGGTGTCCTGGATCAGGTCGCGCAGGTTGAACGGGATGCTGTCGAGCACCAGCTTGCCTGCCTCGATCTTGGAGAAGTCGAGGATCTCGTTGATGATTCCCAGCAGGCTGTCGGCGGATTTTTCGATGGTACCCAGGTAGTCGAGCTGGCGCGGGGTCAGTTCGCTTTTCTGCAGCAGGTGGGTAAAGCCCAGGATGCCGTTGAGCGGCGTGCGGATCTCGTGGCTCATGTTGGCCAGGAATTCGGACTTGATGCGGCTGGCTTCCAGGGCTTCCTTGCGCGCCATGTCCAGCTCGATGTTCTGGATCTCGATGGTCTCAAGGTTCTGGCGCACGTCCTCGGTGGCCTGGTCGATGCTGTGCTGCAGCTCTTCATGGGCGTTGTGCAGGGTTTCGGCCATGCGGTTGATGCCATTGGCCAGTTCATCCAGCTCATGGCTGCCCAGGCTCGGCAGGCGCTGTTCGAGGTTGCCGTCCTTGAGCTGGTTGACCGCGAACTTGATCTGCCCGATGGGGCCGTTGATGGTGCGGCTCATGCGCAGCGCCAGCAGGGCGGTCGCGCCCAGGCCCACCAGAATCAGCAGCAGGCTGGCGAACAGGCTGCGGTAGCCGCGCAGCAGCGTGCCATCGTGGGACAGCTCGATCTCGACCCAGCCCAGCAGGCGGTCGGCTTCACCGGGAACCCGTTCGCCGGCCAGCTCGCGATGGCGGCCGAACACCGGCAACAGGTAGCGCGTGGCATCGTTGCCGCTGCGTTGCAGCAACTGGGTGCCGCCACCGCTGGGCTGCTGGTTGAGCATGCTCGGGCCGGCGTGGGCCAGGTGGCTGCGGTCGGGGTGCAGAAACGACACGGCGCGCACGTCGGCCTGCTCCAGCGCCTCGGCGGCGATGCGCTCGAGCTGCGCCGAATCGTTGCGGGCCAGCACCGGGGCCACCAGGGGCGCCAGTTGCTCGGCGATCATGCGACCGCGTTGCAGCAGCTGGGCCTGCAGTTCGCTTTGCTGCAACCAGGTGAAGTAACCACCCAGCACCAGCGCCATCATGCTGGCCGGGAGCAGGGCGAGCAGCAGTACGCGGCTTCCGATTCCCAATCGATTCAGCACGCCCACTCTCCTGTGCTCGGTTAGCGCTGTAGGACCTTCGTCGGCATGTTCCGACGACCCAACTCTGAAAATTACCGCGACTGTGTATCTAATGCACTCATTTGTATCTGTTTTTGTCGATTGTAGGAGGCGCAGGTGCTTTTGTCGGCGCGTGTTGCTTGCATGGGGGGAATGCTCAATAATCGAGCGATTGAGAATTGCTAGCACCCGCCAATGAATCCCGTCGCCATTAACGCCTCAAACATACTTGCCATCGAGGACGATCCGGTCCTGGGTGCCCACCTGCACGAGCAGCTCGAGCGCAGCGGGTTTCTGGTGACCTGGTGCCGCGATGGCCGCGAAGGGCTGCAGATGGCTCGCCAGCGCAGCTTCGATGTGGTGCTGATGGATATCCTGCTGCCCGGCCTGAACGGGTTGGATGCCTTGGCGCGGCTGCGCGAGAAGAGCTCGATACCGGTGATCCTGATGTCGGCGCTGGGCGCCGAAGGCGATCGCATCACCGGCTTCCAGCGCGGCGCCGACGACTACCTGCCCAAACCGTTCAGCATGGTCGAGCTGCGCGTGCGCATCGAGGCGATCCTGCGGCGGGTGGCGCTGGAGCGCCGGCACCAGCCGGGGGAGGGCACGCCCGCGGGCGAACTGGTGTTCGATGAACTGGCCTGCGATGTGCTCCACGGGCAGCAGCGGGCCGGCCTGACCTTAAGCGAGTACCGCCTGCTCGACACCCTGCACCGCAGCCATGAAGAGGTGTTGAGCAAGGCATTCCTTTATCAGCACGTATTGCAGCGCGGCTATGCCCGGCATGACCGCAGCCTGGACATGCACGTGAGCCAGATCCGCCGCAAGCTCAAGGCCATCGGTTACCTGGAGCGCCAGGTGCGCACGGTGTGGGGCAAGGGCTATGTGCTCAGCGCCAGCGAGGACCTGTAGGTGCTCAGCCGTCATTCCCTGTTCTGGAAGCTGGCCTTGCTACTGGTGGTGTTCTGCCTGCTGATGATTGCCCTGAGCTGGCAGTGGGGCCGGCACATGGAGATCCGCAACGCCTACCTGTCGCCCAAGGCGCGCGCCACCCTGGAAGACTACGCCCGCGAGGCCGAAAACGCCGTGCGCCGCGGCGGGCAGGCCGGCGTGGATGCGTGGCTGACGCAGATGCACGAGCGCGAGCGCGGTTTCGTGGGCGTGATCGGCAGCGACCTGCAATCGCTGGGCAGCGTGCCGCTGACCGACGCCCAGAGCCAGCGCCTGACGTTTCTGCGCGGCACCGACTGGCCGGTCAGCCGGCATTCGGCGCGCTCGCCGTGGATGCTCGTGCCGTTCCCGGACGACTCCAGCCTGGGCAGCCTGGTGATCGAACTGCCGCGGCGGCTGATGCCGGGGCGCCTGAACATGCTGTTCTGGCGCATGGTCACCAACGGCCTGATCCCCGGCTTGCTGACCCTGGTGTTCTGCGTGGGCCTGTATCGCATGCTGATTCGCCCGCTGAGCCAGTTGCGCGAGCAGGCCAATGCCTGGCGCGCCGACCGGCTCACCGCGCGGGTGGCCAGCGACACCACCAGCCGCAAGGACGAGTTCGGCGAGCTGGGGCGCGCCTTCGACGACATGGCCGAGCGCCTGCAGGGCACGGTGGCCCTGCAGCAGCAGTTGCTGCGCGACCTGTCCCATGAAATGCGCACGCCGCTGAGCCGCCTGCGGGTGGCCAGCGAGGGCGAGACCGACCTGGAGGCGCTGCGCGAACGCCTGGGCCGGGAAGTGGACAACATGCAGCGCCTGGTGGAAGACGCCCTGCAACTGGCCTGGCTGGACGCCGAGCGCACGCAGTTGGTCAGCGAACCGATCCAGGTGCAGGCGTTGTGGGAGATGCTGGCGGAGGATGCCTGCTTCGAAAGTGGCTGGCCGCGGGAGCAACTGGTGTGCACGCTGGGGGCCGACTGCTGGGTGCAGGGCAACCTCAACAGCCTGGCCCAGGCGTTGGAGAACATTCTGCGCAATGCCATTCGCCACTCGCCGCCGGGCGGGGTGATACGCCTGGCGGGAAGCCGCCAGGGGGGCCAGTGGCTGCTGTGGCTGGAGGACGAAGGCGGAGGCGTGGACGAGGCCCAGCTGGAACACATCTTTGCGCCGTTCACCCGCCTGGACGACTCGCGGCCGGGGAACGGCGGCTTCGGCCTGGGCCTGAGCATTGCGCGCAATGCCCTGCAGCGTCAGAGCGGGCAGCTGTGGGCGCAGAACAACGCCAAGGGCTTGCGGGTGAACATGCAGCTGCCGGCGGTGATCTAGCACCGCTTCGGCTGTAGGCGCCGGCCTTGCCGGCCAATGCACCACCACCGTTTCAAGTTGCTGCGCGCGGGCTGCTTATATCCCTCGGCTATAACCCTCAACCATTGCGTGATATGGGCCAAAGCCGTTTGCCGGTATGATAGGCGCCCCCGCAGTCTGGATTGCGAAATACGCCATGACCTTGCAGTACCCTACCATCGCCGATTGCGTCGGCAACACGCCCCTGGTTCGCCTGCAGCGCATGGCCGGCGAGACCAGCAATACCCTCCTGCTCAAGCTCGAAGGCAACAATCCGGCAGGCTCGGTCAAGGACCGGCCGGCGTTGTCGATGATCACCCGTGCCGAACTGCGCGGGCAGATCAAGCCAGGCGCCACGCTGATCGAGGCGACCTCCGGCAACACCGGTATCGCCCTGGCGATGGCAGCGGCGATCAAGGGCTACAAGATGATCCTGATCATGCCCGACAACTCCAGCGCCGAACGCAAGGCCGCCATGACCGCCTATGGCGCCGAGCTGATCCTGGTCAGCAAGGAAGAAGGCATGGAGGGCGCCCGCGACCTCGCCGAGCGCCTGCAGGCCGAAGGCCGTGGCCAGGTGCTCGACCAGTTCGGCAACGGTGACAACCCCGAAGCCCACTACGTCAGCACCGGCCCGGAAATCTGGCAGCAGACCGGCGGCAGCATCACCCATTTCGTCAGCTCCATGGGCACCACGGGCACCATCATGGGCTGCTCGCGCTACCTCAAGGAGCAGAACCCCAACGTGCAGATCGTCGGCCTGCAACCGATGGAAGGCTCGGCGATCCCCGGGATCCGTCGCTGGCCCCACGAGTACCTGCCGAAGATCTTCGACGCCAGCCGCGTCGACCGTGTGGTCGACATGGCCCAGAGCGAAGCCGAAGAAACTACCCGCCGGCTGGCCCGCGAAGAGGGCATTTTCTGTGGCGTGTCCTCCGGTGGTGCGGTGGCGGCCATGCTGCGCCTGTCGCGCGAGCTGGAAAACGCGGTAATGGTGGCGATCATCTGTGACCGTGGCGACCGTTACCTGTCGACCGGCATCTTCGACGCGGCCAACTGATGTCCAAGGCCAAACGCAATGGCGGTCTGCGCTTCCAGCCGACCGGTGGTACCCGTGCGCCCCAGGTGCCAACGGGCAAGAAGCAGCGCCTGAGCATCGAGCGCCTGGCCGGTGACGGCCGCGGCATCGCCTTCTTCGAAGGGCGCACCTGGTTCGTCAGCGGCGCCCTGGCCGGTGAAGAGGTCGAGGCACGGGTACTCAATGCCCACGGCAAGGTGGTCGAGGCACGCCTGGAGCGTGTGTTCAGCCCCAGCGAGGCGCGGCGCCCGGCGCCGTGCAAGCACTTCGATCGCTGTGGCGGCTGCAACCTGCAGCACCTGCCCCATGCCGCTCAACTCGAACTCAAGCAGCGCCTGCTGGCCGAGCAGTTGCAGCGGGTCGCCGGCGTGGTGCCCGAGCAGTGGGCCGCGCCGTTGTCCGGCCCCGAATTCGGTTACCGCCGGCGCGCCCGCGTGGCGGTGCGCTGGGACGCCAAGGCCCGGAAGCTCGACGTGGGCTTTCGCGCCGAAGCCAGCCAGGACATCGTCGCCATCGACGACTGCCCGGTGCTGGTACAACCCTTGCAGTCGATACTGCGTCACCTGCCGCTGCTGTTGCAGAGCCTGAGCAAGCCACAGGTGGTGGGGCACGTGGAGCTGTTCAGCGGCACCGCCCTGGCACTGCTGCTGCGCCATACCGCGCCACTGGTCGAGGCCGACCTGGCACGTTTGCAGGCGTTCTGCAGCGAGGCGGGTGTACAACTCTGGTTACAAGGTGAGGGGCAACCGGCCCCGGCCAATCCAGCGGACACGCTAGGGTTTACCCTGGAACCGTGGAATCTGGAATTGGCCTACAGGCCAGGTGACTTCGTGCAGGTCAATGCCCAGGTCAACACCGCGATGATCGAGCAGGCCCTGGCATGGCTTGCGCCACAGGCCGACGAGCGTGTGCTGGACTTGTTCTGCGGCCTTGGCAACTTCGCCCTGCCGCTGGCCCGGCAGGCCCGCGAAGTGGTGGCGGTGGAAGGGGTGCAGGCCATGGTCGATCGGGCCGCGGCCAATGCCCAACGCAACAAACTGCATAACACGCAGTTTTTTCAGGCCGATTTATCCCAGCCTCTGGCGACTTCAGGCTGGGCGGCAGGAGGCTTTTGTGCGGTACTCTTGGACCCACCGCGCGACGGTGCCTTCGAGGTGGTGCGCAACATCGCCGCACTTGGCGCCCGACGTCTGGTCTACGTGTCGTGCAACCCGGCGACGCTGGCCCGCGACACCGTCGAGCTGGTCAAGCAGGGGTACCGGTTAAAATGTGCCGGGATCCTCGACATGTTTCCGCAGACTGCGCATGTCGAGGCCATGGCGTTATTCGAGGTGGGTTAGCGACGCTGGCCCGCCCGGTGTAGCCCCTTCGATCTGGCAGGGGCGACACCCGTGTTTTCAAGCGCATGAGCATGCGCTGTAGGGAAAGGTAAACAAAGATGGTACAGGTGAGAGTGCACCAGCCGGTCAACACCGACGGCAGTATCAATCTCGAAGCATGGCTGGATCATGTGGTCAGCGTCGACCTGGCGCTGGACCGGGAAGCCCTCAAGGCGGCCTGCGAGTTCGCTCAGGACATAGAGAAAAAAGGTAACCCGGCCAAGCATTCCTGGGCCGACGGTACCTCGAGCTTCCAGGCGGGCCTGGAGATCGCCGAGATTCTCGCCGACCTCAAGCTCGACCAGGACTCCCTCGTGGCGGCGGTCATCTACCGTGCGGTGCGTGAAGGCAAGGTGACCCTGGCCGAGGTGGGCCAGCGTTTCGGCCCGGTGGTGTCCAAGCTGATCGACGGCGTGCTGCGCATGGCGGCCATCAGTGCCAGCCTCAGTCCGCGCCATTCGCTGGTGCTGGGCTCGCAGGCGCAGGTCGAGAACCTGCGCAAGATGCTCGTGGCGATGGTCGACGACGTGCGCGTGGCGCTGATCAAGCTGGCCGAACGAACCTGCGCCATTCGTGCGGTGAAGGGCGCCGACGACGAGAAGCGCAACCGCGTGGCCCGCGAGGTGTTCGACATCTACGCGCCGCTGGCCCACCGCCTGGGCATCGGCCACATCAAGTGGGAGCTCGAAGACCTCTCGTTCCGCTACCTGGAACCCGACCAGTACAAACAGATCGCCAAGCTGCTGCACGAGCGCCGGCTCGACCGCGAGCGCTTCATCAGCGACGTGATGAACCAGCTGCAGAACGAGCTGCTGGCCACGGGCGTCAAGGCCGACATCAGCGGCCGGGCCAAACATATCTATTCGATCTGGCGCAAGATGCAGCGCAAGGGCCTGGAGTTCAGCCAGATCTACGACGTGCGCGCCGTGCGCGTGCTGGTGCCCGAGATGCGCGACTGCTACACCGCGCTGGGCATCGTGCATACCCTGTGGCGGCACATCCCCAAGGAGTTCGACGACTACATCGCCAACCCCAAGGAGAACGGCTACCGCTCGCTGCACACCGCGGTGATCGGCCCCGAGGGCAAGGTGCTGGAGGTGCAGATCCGCACCCATGCCATGCACGAGGAGGCCGAACTGGGCGTTTGCGCGCACTGGCGCTACAAGGGCACCGACGTCAAGCCCAGCTCCAACCACTACGAGGAGAAGATCTCGTGGCTGCGCCAGGTGCTGGAATGGCACGAGGAACTGGGGGACATCGGCGGCCTGGCCGAACAGCTGCGCGTGGATATCGAGCCGGACCGGGTGTACGTGTTCACCCCCGACGGCCACGCCATCGACCTGCCCAAGGGCGCCACGCCGCTGGACTTCGCCTACCGCGTGCACACCGAGATCGGCCACAACTGCCGGGGCGCCAAGATCAACGGGCGCATCGTGCCGCTCAACTACAGCCTGCAGACCGGCGAGCAGGTGGAGATCATCACCAGCAAGCACGGCAACCCGAGCCGCGACTGGCTGAACTCGAACCTGGGCTACGTCACCACCTCGCGGGCGCGGGCCAAGATCGTGCACTGGTTCAAGCTGCAGGCCCGCGACCAGAACGTCGCCGCCGGCAAGACACTGCTCGAGCGCGAACTCAACCGTCTGGGCCTGCCGCAGGTGGACTTCGAGCGCCTGGCCGAAAAGGCCAACCTCAAGACTGCCGAAGACATGTTCGCCTCGCTGGGCGCCGGCGACCTGCGCCTGGCGCACCTGGTCAACGCCGCGCAGCAACTGGTGGAGCCGGACCGCATCGACCACATCGAGCTGGTGCCGCGCAAGGCCACCGGCTACAAGCCGGGCAAGCGCGGGGATATCCAGATCCAGGGCGTTGGCAACCTGCTGACGCAGATGGCCGGGTGCTGCCAACCGCTGCCGGGCGATGCCATCGTCGGCTACATCACCGTGGGCCGTGGGGTGACCATTCACCGCCAGGACTGCGCCTCGGTGCTGCAACTGGCCGGTCGCGAGCCGGAGCGCATCATCCAGGTCAGCTGGGGCCCGGTGCCGGTGCAGACCTACCCGGTGGACATCATCGTGCGTGCGTATGACCGCCCGGGCCTGCTGCGTGACGTGTCGCAGGTGCTGCTCAACGAGCGCATCAACGTGCTGGCGGTGAATACCCGTTCGAACAAGGAGGACAACACCGCGCTGATGTCGCTGACCATCGAGATCCCGGGCCTGGACGCCCTGGGGCGCTTGCTGGGGCGCATTTCGCAGTTGCCCAACATCATCGAGACGCGGCGCAACCGTACGCCTTGAGGGCGCCATTGCGGGCAGGCCCGCTCCTGCAGGATCCTTGTGGGAGCGGGCTTGACCCGCGATGAGGCCAGACCTGCCGAACAGAGAGCACACGATGTACACCCTAGACGACCTGCTCCACCTCATGGCCCGCCTGCGCGACCCGCAGTACGGCTGCCCGTGGGACCTCAGGCAGACCTACGCCACGATCATCCCGCACACCCTCGAAGAAGCCTACGAGGTGGCCGACGCCATCGAGCGCAGCGACTTCGAACACTTGCAGGGCGAACTGGGCGACCTGCTGTTCCAGGTGGTGTATTACGCCCAGCTGGCCCGTGAAGAGGGCCGTTTCGAATTCGCCGGGGTGATCGACAGCATCACCCGCAAGCTGATCCGTCGCCACCCGCACGTGTTCCCCACCGGCGAGCTCCATGCGCCGCTGGACCTGCCACGGCTCGATGAAGAACAGGTCAAGCAGCGCTGGGAAGAGATCAAGGCCCAGGAGCGCGCCGAAAAGGGTGAGCCCGAACAACTGTCGCTGCTCGACGACGTGCCGGCGGCCTTGCCGGCCCTGTCGCGTGCGGCCAAACTGCAAAAGCGTGCGGCCCAGGTCGGATTCGACTGGGACGACCCGTTGCCGGTGCTGGACAAGGTGCGCGAGGAGCTCGACGAAGTACTCCAGGCCATGGCCGACAACGACCCGGCGGCGCTGGCCGACGAGGTGGGCGATTTGCTGTTCGCCACCGTCAACCTGGCCCGCCACCTCAAGCTGGACCCGGAAAACGCCCTGCGTGGCGCCAATCGCAAGTTCGAACGACGTTTCCGTTTTATCGAACAGGCATTGCGCGACATGGGGCGCCCGATTGAAGATTGCACCCTCGAAGACTTGGACGCGCTCTGGGGCGAAGCCAAACGTCAGGAAAAGAACCTGCCCAGCTGCGGCTGAGCTGTTGCATAAGTGAGTGAACACCGATGAGCCTTTCCCTTCGTGACCAACTGCTCAAAGCCGGCCTGGTCAACCAGAAGCAGGTCAAGCAGGTCAGCAAAGAACAGAAGAAACAGAAACGCCTGGAGCACAAAGGCCAGGTCGAAGTCGACGACACCCAGCAGCGCCTGGCCAAGGAAGCCATGGCCGAGAAGGCCAAGCGTGACCAGGAGCTCAACCGCCAGCAGCAGGAAAAGGCCGAGCAGAAGGCCCGTGCCGCCCAGGTCAAGCAGTTGATCGAGGTGTCGCGCCTGCCCAAGCTGACCACCGAGGACTACTACAACTTCGTCGACGACAAGAAGGTCAAGCGCCTGTCGGTCAACGCGTTGATGCGCAGCAAGCTGAGCAGCGGCTCGCTGGCGATCGTGCAGCATGGCGGTGGCTACGAGGTGATCCCGCGCGAGGCCGCGCTGAAGATCCAGGAGCGCGACCCGCAGCGCATCGTGCTGCTCAACACCCAGGTCGAAGCGCCGGATGCGGACGACCCGTACGCCGCCTACGTCATCCCGGATGACCTGATGTGGTAAGCCTGCTGGGCTAGACACGACAAACCCCGCCTCGGCGGGGTTTGCTGTTTCTGAAGACGGGGAATTACTGGGGTTGGCGCTTGGCTTCGAGGTACTCCAGTTCGATCCGGTAGCTGTGGGCTTCCTGTTCGTTGTGGAACATGCCGACCAGTTGGTCCTGCTGATGCACATCCCAGATACGCACGCCTGCGGCCAGGCCTTCGTGGGACAGTTTCGATTCATCGCGCTCAGTTACTTTGACAGTCATCTGCTAACTCCAAATCCAGTTAACTGCGGCACCGTGTCGCAGGTCTCTTTTATAGAATTTGTTAGCAGCCTAAGTAAATGCTTGGCGCATGAAACATCTTTCATGCCGCACGGTCGAGGCGACTCCTTCGCCAGCAAGGCTGGTGTCTGCAGGGAGGGCCACGCCACAAAAACAAAACCCCGCACAAGGCGGGGTTTCGGGTAATGCACGCTAGCGGCCTGTCAGCTGCCCTTGACCGACTTGCCGTCGACCGTGCCGTCCTGCAGCACGATCACGTACTCCTTGCCGTCGGTCTCGACCTGGCGCAGTTGCACCAGCAGGTAGTCCCAGTCCTTGGCGAACCACAGCTCGGTGACGCGCTTGCTCTGGCTCGGGTCGCGCACGCGCTCGACCTTGATTGCATCGACCTGGCCGGTCTTGGTGCTGACCTTCTCGGTACCCAGCACGCGGAAGTCGTAGGTGTCGATCTCGTCGCCATCCACCACCTGGTAGGTCATGCTCTTCTTGCCGGCTGCCACGTCATGCTGCAGGGCCAGCTGGTAGGACGACTTGTCCAGCACGCCGCGGTTGAGCGGCAGGTTGACCGCGTCGCCACGGTCGGAGCCGGTGATCTTCTTGCTCGACCAGTCGAAGTCCAGGTCGACCTTCTTGGCCTTGCCCAGGCCGCCACGTTCGAAGTGGTAGGTCTGCGGCAGCAGGGTGTCCTTGTCCAGGCGCAGGGTACTTTGTTCGGTCAGGCTGGCAATCATCATCGAGGCCTTGAAGTTGAGGCTCCAGGTCCCGTTGGCGTTCTTGGCCAGGCTGCGCTCGGCGGTGCCGCTCATGGGCAGTTGCTTCCAGTCGGCGGTGTAGCTGGCCGAAAAAGGCTTCAGATCGGCTGCCTGAAGCGGCAGTGCAAGCACGGCAAGTGCGAAGAGCAGGGCACGACGCATAAAATCTCCTAGGGTCGAATCAAGTGGCCGCTGGCCGCCAAGGGCTGGCCATCCAGTAGAGCACCGTGCTCGCCAAGGCGCAAACGGCCTTCGGCGAACCAGCGCACCGCCAGCGGATAAATCAGGTGTTCCTGGCTGTGAACCCTCTGGGCCAGTTGCGCCGGCGTGTCATCCGAGACTACCGGTATCACAGCCTGTACGACCAGTGGCCCGCCATCGAGTTCCTCGGTGACGAAGTGCACACTGCAGCCATGCTCGGCATCCCCGGCTTCCAGCGCCCGCTGGTGGGTATGCAGGCCCTTGTACTTGGGCAGCAGGGAAGGGTGGATATTGAGCAGGCGGCCGTGGTAATGGCGCACGAAACCGGCACTGAGGATACGCATGAAGCCGGCCAGCACCACCAGCTGCGGGGCAAAGCCGTCGATCAGCTCGACCAGCGCCGCGTCGAAGGCCTCGCGGCCGTCGAAGGCCTTGTGGTCGAGCACGGCGGTGTCGATGCCCGCATCGCGGGCGCGCTGCAGGCCGTAGGCATCGGCGCGGTTGGAGATCACCGCGCGGATCCGCACCGGGCTGTCGCCGGTGCGGGTACTGTCGATCAGGGCCTGCAGGTTGCTGCCGGTGCCGGACAGCAGCACCACTACATCACAAGACGTGCTCGGCATCAGTGCGCCTTGAGGTTCTTCAGCTCGACCTGGGCGGCGCCTTCGGCAGCGGTGGCGATCTGGCCGATCACCCAAGGCTGCTCGCCGGCTTCGCGCAGCACGTTCAGGGCGTTGTCGACCTGATCCTGACCCACGCAGATCACCATGCCCACGCCGCAGTTGAGTACGCGGTGCATTTCGGTCTCGTCGACGTTGCCCTGCTGCTGCAGCCAGTCGAATACCGCCGGGCGCTGCCAGCTGGCCACGTCGACCACGGCCTGGGCGCCTTTTGGCAGCACGCGCGGGATGTTGTCGAGCAGGCCGCCACCGGTGATGTGGGCCATGGCCTTGACCGCGCCGGTGTCCTTGATCAGCTTGAGCAGCGGCTTGACGTAGATGCGGGTCGGGGCCATCAGCAGTTCGGTCAGCGGCTTGCCGTCGAGCTGGACGTTCTGGATGTCGGCGCCGGCCACTTCGATGATCTTGCGGATCAGCGAGTAACCGTTGGAGTGCGGGCCCGACGATGGCAGGGCGATCAGGGCGTCACCGGCAGCCACCTTGGAGCCGTCGATGATCTCGGCCTTTTCCACCACGCCGACGCAGAAGCCGGCCAGGTCGTAGTCTTCGCCTTCGTACATGCCCGGCATTTCAGCGGTTTCGCCGCCTACCAGCGAGCAGCCTGCCAGTTCGCAGCCGGCGCCGATGCCGGTGACCACGTCAGCCGCGGTGTCGACGTTGAGCTTGCCGGTGGCGTAGTAGTCGAGGAAGAACAGCGGCTCGGCGCCGCACACCACCAGGTCGTTGACGCACATGGCGACCAGGTCCTGGCCGATGGTGTCGTGCTTGTTCAGGTTCAGTGCCAGGCGCAGCTTGGTGCCCACGCCGTCGGTGCCCGAAACCAGCACCGGCTGCTTGTAGCCGGCCGGAATTTCGCAGAGGGCGCCGAAGCCCCCCAGGCCGCCCATGACTTCCGGGCGCGCCGTGCGCTTGGCGACGCCTTTGATGCGTTCGACCAATGCTTCACCGGCGTCGATGTCTACACCGGCGTCCTTGTAGCTCAGGGAGGGTTGCTTGCTCATGATCCAGGCCTTTAGGGGGAGGGATTCGGGGGAATCGACCGGCACCTGCCAGGCATTGCGAGGGTTTTCCTGCTGCCTGAGCGTCGCCGGTCTGCGAAGGCGCGCGATTTTATCAGGGTTACCCGGTAGCGGCCATCCTCAGGCCGACGGGCAGGGCCTCATTCGACATAAAAACATTGATTCGGTACGGCCGCTGGTTGCCGCGCCATGGGCTGTATAAGGTATAGGTAATGAAATTTGACCGCAGGGCTGAATGTTTTACCCGCGGGGGTGGTCAGAGCTTCACTTTTCACTGACCGCGCTTTCTATTTACCTGGACAGGAATCCTCCATGCGTTTGCGTTCATACCTGGCCGTTGGCTGCCTTGCCCTGTTTGGCCTGAGCGTTCAGGCCGAAACCCTCACTGGCCTTTATCAGGTGCGCGAGCCGGTCAGCGGCGAGGGCACCGAAGCCCGCGCCCAGGCCACCCAGAATGCCCTGAGTACCCTGGTGGTGCGCCTCACGGGCGACCCCAAGGCGCCGCAGAGTGCGGGCCTGGCAGGGCTACGCAAGGACCCGCAGCAAATCATCAGCCAGTTCGGTTTCGAGGCCGGCCCGCCGGAAACCGTGCTGGTGGATTTCGACCCCGGCAGCACCGACCGGGCGCTGCGCCAGGCCGGGCTGGCCCTGTGGGGCAGCAACCGGCCGGCCATCCTCGGCTGGTGGTTGAACGACAGCGTGGGCGGTTCGAGCCTGGTGGGCGATGGCCAGAGCAGCGCCGAACCGCTGCGCCGCGCCGCGCAACACCGTGGCTTGCCGCTGCGCCTGCCCATGGGCGACCTGAACGAGCAACTGGTGGCCACTGCCAAGAACCTCGAAGGCACCGACCCCGCGCCCCTGCGCGAGGCCTCCGAGCGCTACGCGGCCGATGCGTTGCTGGCGGTGCATGCCACCGAGGGCGAGGGCAAATGGCAGGGCACCTGGCGCCTGTGGCTGGGCGACCAGCGCGAGCAGGGCAAGGTCGAAGGCGCCGATCAGGCCGCCCTGGCCGATGCGGTGATGCTGGCCGTCAGCACGCGCCTGGCGCCGCGCTTCGTCGCGCGACCGGGCACCGGTGGCGAAAACCAGATACAGGTCCAGGGCATGACCCTGGAGCGCTATGCGCAGCTTTTGCAGACCCTTGAGCCGCTGGGCGGGCGCCTGACCTATGTGGACGGCGATACCCTGACCTACACCGTCAGCGGCACCCCCGAACAGGTGCGTGCGCAACTGGGCCTGGCCAGGCTGCAGGAGGTGCCGGCAGAGGCCGCCGCCCCAGCGCCGGTCGCACCCGCAGCCCCAGGCGAGGCCCAGGTGGCTGCGCCCGCACCGTTCACCGGTTTGCGGTTTCGTTGGCAGGGAGCGTGACTGAATGATGGATACACGCCGTTGGGTATGGGTGTTGGGGGTGCTGGTAATCGGCACGCTGCTGTACTTCTTGCACGGGATCCTCTCGCCCTTCCTTATAGGTATCGGCCTGGCGTACCTGGCCGATCCGCTGGTGGACCGGCTGGAGCGCGCCGGGCTGTCACGCACCTGGGGCGTAGTAGTGGTGTTCGCCCTGTTCACCCTGGTGTTCATGGCGATGCTGCTGGTGCTGATCCCGATGCTGGCCAAGCAGTTGGTGCGCCTGTACGAGCTGGCACCACAGATGCTCGACTGGTTGCAGCACGTGGCGCTGCCGTGGGTGCAGACGCGCCTGGGGCTGGCCGATGGCTTCTGGAAGTTCGACAAGATCAAGTCGGCGATCAGCGAGCACATGGGCCAGACCACCGACATCGTCGGCATCGTGCTCAGCCAGGCTACTGCGTCCGGGCTGGCGCTGATCGGCTGGTTGGCCAACATGGTGCTGATCCCGGTGGTGGGCTTCTACCTGCTGCGCGACTGGGACCTGATGATGGCCAAGCTGCGCCGCCTGTTGCCGCGCCAGCGCGAAGAGCAGGTGGTGTCGCTGGCCCTGGAATGCCACGAGGTGCTCGGTGCGTTCGTGCGCGGGCAGTTGCTGGTGATGCTGGCGCTGGGGGTGATCTACGCCGCCGGGTTGATGCTGGTGGGCCTCGAACTGGGCCTGCTGATCGGTATCATGGCCGGGCTTGCGGCCATCGTGCCGTACATGGGTTTCATCATCGGCATCGGCGCGGCATTGATCGCCGGCATGTTCCAGTTCGGCGGCGACCTGTACCCGATGCTGGGCATCGTCGCGGTGTTCATGGTGGGCCAGGCGCTTGAAGGCATGGTGCTCACGCCGTTGCTGGTGGGCGACCGCATCGGTCTGCACCCGGTGGCGGTGATCTTCGCGATCCTGGCCGGCGGCGAGCTGTTCGGGTTCACCGGGGTACTGCTGGCGCTGCCGGTGGCGGCGGTGATCATGGTGTTGCTGCGGCACATGCACGACCTCTATAAAGAGTCGGACATGTATGCTGGTGAAATCGACCCGGACCTTTGAAGGACACCCTGAGTGATGGAACATGAAACCGACCACGCCTGTGCATTGGCAGGCGTGATGGATGCATTGCCGCTGCTGGCCGACGACCTCGACGAGGATGAGGTGGCAGCGGCCCTGCAGCAGCAGGGCTACTCGCGGCACGCGGCCGAGAAGCTCACGATGTTCGTACCCTCGGCGTTTTCCTGGGTGGTGCTCAAGCGTCTGGGGCTCAAGGCGCTGCCCAGTCATTTCACGGCCTATGACCAGGACGACAATGCGGTGCGGATCCCGGTCGCCAATCAGCACTACTTCACCGCGGCGCTGACCCTGGCCTACAACACCTTCGAGAATGGCTGGAGCGCCGCACTACCGCGCAGCACCTTCCAGCGCGTTGCCGGGCGCAGTTCGGAGATGAACGCGGCCAACCAGGTACTGGATAAGGAAGGCTCGCTCGAAGGGGCGAGCATCAACACCGTGGAGCTGTTTCGCCTGAGTGCAGAGGAACTGCTGGAGGATTGACCCATGCCTGCCCCATATGCCGCGCAAGCCTTTGATTTTGCTAACGCATTGTGCGGTTGGCGTCACGGGTATAGACTTTGCGGACTTTTCACCAAAGGCCCCTTGCGGTTCCTCGGGACTGCCCAGCCAGCATGAAACCGATCCAGTTGCCCCTGGGTGTGCGTCTGCGTGATGACGCCACCTTCATCAACTACTATCCGGGTGCCAACGCCGCCGCATTGGGCTACGTCGAGCGACTCTGCGAAGCCGACGCCGGCTGGACCGAAAGCCTGATCTACCTGTGGGGCAAGCAGGGCGTAGGGCGCACCCACCTGCTGCAGGCCGCGTGCCTGCGCTTCGAGCAACTGGGCGAGCCTGCGGTGTACCTGCCTCTGGCGCAACTGCTCGATCGCGGCGTGGAACTGCTCGACAACCTGGAACAGTACGAACTGGTGTGCCTGGACGACCTGCATGTGATTGCCGGCAAGCCGGACTGGGAAGAGGCCATGTTCCACCTGTTCAACCGCCTGCGCGACAGCGGCCGCCGCTTGCTGCTGGCAGCGTCCAGCTCCCCCCGGGAATTGCCGATCAAGCTGGCCGACCTGAAGTCGCGCCTGACCCTGGCGCTGATCTTCCAGATGCGCGCCCTGTCGGATGAAGACAAGCTGCGTGCCCTGCAATTGCGCGCCTCGCGCCGGGGCCTGCACCTCACCGACGAAGTCGGGCATTTCATCCTGACCCGAGGCACGCGCAGCATGAGCGCACTGTTCGACCTGCTCGAACGCCTCGACCAGGCTTCACTGCAGGCGCAGCGCAAGCTGACCATCCCGTTTTTGAAAGAGACATTGGGCTGGTAGGGCCGGCCCAGAGCCTCGGCACATAAAAGTCACATTTTTTTCGATTGAATTTGCAAATCGATCCGATAGAAGGCATAGTCTCGGCTTCATCAAATTCAAGCCACGGTCGTGCCCATGCTAAATCGCTTCGCACCCCTCGTGCCCCTCGCACTTGTGACCTTGCTGTTCGGCTGCGCGACCACCGGTCCCGTCACCCACCAGCAGGCTCCCGCTCCAGTTGCTGCCCAGGCTGCCGCCAAGCCTTCCACCGCCGCGTCGGTGTTCGAAGAAGAGCTGGCCACCGAGCAGGACCTGGAAGCGTTCTCCTCCAGCACCAAGCCCTACGAACTGCCAGCCCTGGCCGACAACATTCTCGAACGTGGCATGTCCCTGATCGGTACCCGCTACCGTTTCGGCGGCACCTCGGAGAAGTCCGGCTTCGACTGCAGCGGCTTCATCGGCTACCTGTTCCGCGAAGAGGCCGGCATGAACCTGCCGCGCTCCACCCGCGAAATGATCAACGTGAAAGCCCCGCTGGTTGCGCGCAACAAGCTCAAGCCAGGCGACCTGCTGTTCTTCAGCACCAATGGTCGCGGCCGCGTCAGCCACGCCGGCATCTATCTGGGCGACGATCAGTTCATCCACTCCAGCAGCCGCCGCAGCGGTGGCGTGCGCATCGACAATCTCGGTGACCGCTACTGGAGCAAGACCTTCATCGAAGCCAAGCGCGCGCTGGCCATGGCACCGACTACCCTGTCGCGTAACTGAGTCTGCGCGTGATGTCCCGCACGGCGGCGTAGCTGAAAAGCTCGCCGCCGTGCGTGTTTACAGAAAACGTCTAATCTAGTTTCTCACCTATTTCCGACTTGGGGTCGGGCGGCTTCAGACAGGATGTTCTGACTATGTCGATACTCGCGCGCGTTGCTGTACTTTCCCTGGCTGCCCTGCTGGGTGCCTGCTCCAGCCATGCCCCGCAGAAACCTCAGGTGGTCGAACCGAAGGTGATGGCGCCCCAGGTGTATTTCTCGCCAGTGGCCGAGGATGTGCTGTTCCGGGCCCTGGGCCTGGTGGGCACGCCTTACCGCTGGGGCGGCAATACCCCGGACTCGGGGTTCGATTGCAGCGGGCTGATTGGCTACGTGTACCGGGACGCGGCGGGTATCGCCCTGCCGCGCTCGACCCGCGAGATGATCGGCATTCGTGCCCCGGACATCGACAAGGGTGCGTTGCAGTCGGGCGACCTGGTGTTCTTCGCCACCAATGGCGGCACCCAGGTGAGCCATGCCGGTATCTACGTGGGCGAGGGGCGTTTCGTGCATGCACCGTCAACGGGCGGTACGGTGCGCCTGGACTACCTGTCCAACAGCTACTGGCAGAAGACCTACCTCAACGCCAAGCGCGTGCTGCAGCCGGCGCACCTGGCGCGCAATCCCTGACAGCGTGGCCTGCAAAGCCGGCTCCAGCAGGAGCCGACCTTGCCGGCGAACACGTCAGCGCAGTGCTACTGCGCCTTGCTTACCCGCCAGATCACATTGCCCACATCGTCGGCCACCAGCACCCCGCCACGCTGATCGTTCACCACACCGACTGGGCGCCCCATGGCCTTGCCGTCCTCGTCGAGAAACCCGGTCAGCAGATCAATGGGCTTGCCCGACGGTTTGCCCGCCGTGCTGAACGGCACGAAGATCACCTTGTAGCCGCTGTGCGGCTTGCGGTTCCATGAGCCGTGCTGGCCGATGAACGCGCCCTGGTCGAACGGCGCCGGCAAGGCGTTCGGCACGGTAAACGCCAGCCCCAGCGAGGCGGTGTGCGGCCCCACCGCATAGTCCGGCGCAATCGCGCTGGCCACCAGCTTTGCATCCTGCGGCTGTACGCGTTCATCCACATGCTGCCCGTAATAGCTGTAGGGCCAGCCATAGAAGGCGCCGTCCTTCACCGACGTGATGTAGTCCGGCACCAGGTCGCTGCCGATCTCGTCACGTTCGTTCACCGCCGTCCACAGCTGCTGGCTATGGGGTTCCCAGGCCAGGCCGTTGGGGTTGCGCAGGCCGGTGGCGAACAGGCGCTGGCTGCCGGTGGCCGGGTCGACCTCCCAGATCGCGGCGCGGCCTTTCTCCTGCTCCATGCCGTTTTCGGCCACGTTGCTGTTGGAGCCCACGGTCACGTACAGCTTCTTGCCGTCGGGGCTGGCGATCACGTTCTTGGTCCAGTGGTGGTTGAGCGTGCCGCCCGGCAGGTCGACCACCTTGGTGCCGCTGCCCTGCAGGCGGGTGGCGCCTGGCTCGTAGGTGAAGCGCAGCAGACGATCGGTGTCGGCCACATAGAAGTCGTTGCCCACCAGGGCCATGCCGAACGGCGAGTTCAGCCCCTCGATGAAGGTGGTGCGGGTGTCGGCCACGCCGTCCTTGTCGCTGTCACGCAGCAGGGTGATGCGGTTGGGGCTGGGCACTCCGGCGCCGGCGCGGCCCATCACCTTGCCCATCACCCAGCCCTTGATGCCCTTGCCGTCATCGGGCTTGGGCGGCGCGTTGGTCTCGGCCACCAGCACGTCGCCGTTGGGCAGCACGTACAGCCAGCGCGGGTGGTCGAGCTTGTCGGCGAAGGCCACCACCTGGGTGCCTGCCGCAGCCTTGGGTTTGCCGCCCTCTGGCCAGCCGATGGCCGGCGCGATGTTTACCGTGGGGATCAGGGTCTTGTTCGGTTCGGGCAGGCGCGGCGACGGGCCGGTGCCATCGGTGACGTCCAGGCGGGCGTTCTCGCCGCAGGCCACCAGCCCGGTGGTGAGTGCCAGCAGTACAGCAATGCGCATGTTGCCCATGATCGGTGTCCCTCGCGAAGTTGGCCGTGTCCAGTAAGGTAGAGGCGGGCACGTCGACGAGGTTCCCTCGACAGGGGCTCAGGCCTGCTTGAGCAGCAGCGCGATGCCGGGGTGGTAGCGGCCCACGTCGTCGTGCAGCTTGCGGTAGCCATAGGGGAACACCCAGGCGATGGCGCATGCATTGTGCTTTTGCAGGTCGTCGACCAGGTCCTGAAGCTCTTCGGGGCTGGCGTGTTGCCCGGCCTTGTACGGGCTGACGAACAGCGCGGCGACCTTGAGCTGGCTGGCATAGCCCACCAGGCGAGCCTGGGCGACGCTCTCCTGCAGGGCATCGGTGAGGTCGAGCTTGCCGACCCGTGGCCAGCGCTGGGTGGCTTGCAGGTAGGCGGTCTCTTCCTTGCTGGCGATCACCAGGTCGCAGTGCGCCGCACGCTCGCCTTCGTCGCGCTGCTTCTTGGTCTGCGCACCCTGCAAGGTCACCAGCTCCGCCTGCCAGGCCGCCGCGCTCAGCACGCCAAGGTTGCTTTGCACGCCTTGCCAGTAGGGGGCGTCGCTGTCGCCCAGGGTCTGGTTGTAGCGCTCCAGGCACTCGGCCCAACGTTCCAGGGCGGGGCGCAGGAACTCCAGACGCGGGTTGTTGATGATCAGACCTTGCATGCCGTGCTCCATTGTTATTGTGGATCGGAGAGGTGCGGATAATGGCTATGTGATATCACTGCAGTGAGTGTGACACAAGATGACATAAATGCCATTGATCCAGACCGCTTCGCAGCGCCTTTGATTGACGCTCATGGCCCAACCCTCTAACCTTCGCGACTTGTTTCAGGTGCTCTGCGGCCAAGGTGCCGGCAGGGTGAAACAGGGAAGCCGGTGGGCACGTGCAACGTGCGATTCCGGCGCTGCCCCCGCAACGGTAAATGAGTCGGGATCGCGCAGGGCCACTGGGTGCAACAGCCCGGGAAGGCGCGCGATCCGGGTCGATCAGACCCGCCCATGAGCCCGGAGACCGGCCTGTCACAGCTCAACGGCATCACGGAGGGTGATGCGCGGTTCTCCCGGCCAGTGGCAGGGCCTGCGCGTTTTCCGTGTGCCATCGCCAACCTGCTGTCGCGCCGACTCGATCCCCCCGGTCCCTGTGCGCGCCAGTTGCCCACGGAGCCTCCGATGACCGACACCACCGATCGCGACGAACGCCATCTGGCGCGCATGCTGCGCAAAAAAGCGGTAATCGACGAACGCATTGCCAACTCGCCCAATGAATGCGGCCTGCTGCTGGTACTCAGCGGCAACGGCAAGGGCAAGAGCAGCTCGGCCTTCGGCATGCTGGCGCGGGCCCTGGGCCACGGCATGCAATGCGGCGTGGTGCAGTTCATCAAGGGCCGCAACAGCACCGGCGAGGAGCTGTTCTTCCGCCGCTTCCCCGAACAGGTGCGCTACCACGTGATGGGCGAGGGCTTTACCTGGGAAACCCAGGACCGCCAGCGCGACATCGCCGCCGCCGAGGCTGCCTGGGCGGTTTCGCGCCAGTTGCTGCAGGACCCGGCCATCGGTTTTGTAGTGCTCGATGAGCTCAACATCGCCCTCAAGCACGGCTACCTCGACCTCGATCAGGTGCTCGGCGACCTGCAGGCACGCCCACCGATGCAGCATGTGATCGTCACCGGCCGCGGGGCCAAGCCCGAGATGATCGAGCTGGCCGACACCGTGACCGAGATGGGCATGGTCAAGCATGCCTTCCAGGCCGGCATCCGTGCCCAGAAGGGCGTGGAACTATGAGGCAAACCCGTCATTGCCCGGCGGTGCTGATCGCGGCACCTGCATCTGGCCAGGGCAAGACCACGGTGACGGCCGCACTGGCGCGCCTGCACCGCAACCAGGGGCGCAAGGTCCGGGTGTTCAAGTGTGGCCCGGACTTTCTCGACCCGATGATTCTGGAGCGCGCCAGTGGCGCCCCGGTGTACCAGCTGGACCTGTGGATGGTCGGTGCCGAGGAAAGCCGGCGCCTGCTGTGGGAAGCCGCCGCCGACGCCGACCTGATCCTGATCGAAGGGGTGATGGGGCTGTTCGACGGTACGCCGTCCAGCGCCGACCTGGCGCGGCATTTCGGCGTGCCGGTGCTGGCGGTGATCGACGGCACGGCCATGGCCCAGACCTTCGGCGCGCTGGCCCTGGGCCTGGCGCGCTACCAGCCCGACCTGCCGTTTGCCGGCGTGCTGGCCAACCGGGTGGGCTCGCTGCGTCACGCGCAACTGCTCGAAGGCAGCCTGACCGAAGGCCTGCGCTGGTACGGCGGGCTGTCGCGGGAAACCGGCATCGAACTGCCCAGCCGTCACCTGGGCCTGGTGCAGGCCAGCGAACTGACCGACCTGGACCTGCGCCTGGACGCCGCCGCCAACGCCCTGGGCGACAGCTGCGAGTCGGCCCTGCCGCCGGCGGTGGCCTTCGATGCGCCGCAGCCGCGCAGCGTCGAGCCACTGCTGGCCGGCGTGCGGATCGGCGTGGCGCGCGACGAAGCCTTCGCATTCACCTATGGCGCCAGCCTGGACCTGTTGCGCGAGATGGGCGCACAGCTGAGCTTCTTCTCGCCGATCCACGACCGCCTGCTGCCAGACTGCGACAGCCTGTACCTGCCCGGCGGCTACCCTGAGCTGCACCACCATGCGCTGGCCGCCAACACGCCGATGCTGGCGGCGATCCGGGCCCATCACCAGGCAGGCAAGCCCTTGCTGGCCGAATGCGGCGGCATGCTCTACCTGCTCGATGCACTGACCGATGTGGCCGGCGAACGGGCCGAACTGGCCGGCCTGCTGCCGGGCGAGGCGGTGATGCAGAAGCGCCTGGCGGCCCTGGCCCTGCAAGCGGTAGAGCTGCCCGAGGGCACCCTGCGCGGGCATACCTATCACCATTCGCTGACCAGCACCGCGCTCGAACCCATCGCCCGCGGGCAAAGCCCCAACGGCGGGCGCGGCGCCGAGGCGGTGTACCGTTGCGGCCGGCTGACGGCCTCGTATGTGCATTTCTACTTCCCGTCCAACCCGTCTGCGCTGGCGGCGCTGCTGGCACCATGAGCGACCAGGCCTTCAACGACGCCGAGCGCGCGGCGGTCTACCGCGCCATCGGCGAACGTCGCGACATGCGCCATTTCAGCGGCGGCGAGGTGGCCCCCGAGCTGCTGGCACGCCTGCTGCAGGCGGCGCACCAGGCCCCGAGCGTGGGCCTGATGCAGCCCTGGCGTTTCATCCGCATCACCCGTCGCGAGCTGCGCCAGCAGATCCAGGCGCTGGTGGAGCAGGAGCGGGTGCGCACCGCCGAGGCACTGGGGCAGCGTTCTGACGATTTCATGCGGCTCAAGGTCGAGGGCATCAACGATTGCGCCGAGGTGCTGGTGGCGGCGCTGATGGACGGGCGCGAGGCGCACATCTTCGGCCGTCGCACCTTGCCGGAAATGGACCTGGCCTCGCTGTCGTGCGCCATCCAGAACCTGTGGCTGGCGGCCCGTGCCGAGGGCCTGGGCATGGGCTGGGTGTCGCTGTTCGAACCGCAGGCACTGGCCGACCTGCTGGGCATGCCGGCTGGTGCCAAACCGCTGGCGGTACTGTGCCTGGGCCCGGTCGAGGCGTTCTACGAGGCGCCCATGCTGGTGCTCGAAGGCTGGGCCCGCGAGCGGCCATTGAGCGAGATGCTCTACGAAAACCATTGGGGAGAGCGCTGATGAGTGTGGCCTTGCTGAGTGTGGCCGGGGTGGCGCTGGATGCCTTGCTGGGCGAGCCCCGGCGTGCGCACCCGCTGGTCGCGTTCGGCCGTTATGCCGGACGCCTGGAACAACGCTTCAATGCCGGCGGTCGTGGCTGGCGCAGCCATGGCGTCACCGCGTGGTTTCTGGCGGTGGTGCCCCTGACTTTGCTGGTGACTGTGCTGTCGTGGCTGCCCTACATCGGCTGGCTGGTGGAGATACTGGCGCTGTACTGCGCGCTGGGCCTGCGCAGCCTTGGCGAACATGTACGGCCCGTGGCCGAGGCGCTGCGTGGCGGCGACCTGGACGAAGCGCGCCGCCGCGTGGGCTACCTGGTCAGCCGTGAAACCGGCGAACTGGATGACACCGCCGTGGCGCGTGCCGCCACCGAATCGGTACTGGAGAACGGTAGCGATGCAGTGTTCGCCGCCCTGTTCTGGTTCGTGGTGGCGGGGGCGCCAGGTGTGGTGCTGTATCGCCTGAGCAATACCCTGGATGCCATGTGGGGCTATCGCAACGAGCGCTTCGAGCGCTTTGGCTGGGCCGCAGCGCGCATCGACGATCTGCTCAACTATATTCCGGCGCGGCTGGTGGCCCTGACCTACGCGGTGCTGGGCAGGACGCGCCTGGCACTGAGCTGCTGGCGTCGCCAGGCGCCGTTGTGGGACAGCCCCAACGCCGGCCCGGTGATGGCAGCTGGCGCCGGTGCGCTGGGTGTCGAGCTGGGCGGCGCGGCGGTGTACCACGGCGAGCTGCACCAGCGCCCGCAACTGGGCGAAGGCCCGCCGGCCGATGCCGACGCCATCGAGCGTGGCTGGCAACTGGTGTGCAAGGGCGTGTGGTTGTGGTTGCTGCTGTTGTGCGTGGGGGCGCAATTCTATGCTTGAACACGGTGGTCGTTTGCAACGGGCGGTGCTGGAGTACGGCATCGCAGTGCAGGACTGGGTCGACCTGTCCAGCGGCATCGCGCCGTGGCCCTTCGCGATCCCCGAGATCCCGTTGCGCGCCTGGGCACGCCTGCCCGAAACCGACGATGGCCTGGAGCAGGCGGCCCGCGAGTACTACGGCGTGCCGCAACTGCTGCCGGTGGCCGGGTCCCAGGCCGCCATCCAGGCCCTGCCGCGCTTGCGTCGCAGTGGCAAGGTCGGTGTGCTGTCGCCGTGCTACGCCGAACATGCCGAGGGCTGGCGGCGCGCCGGGCACCGCGTGCGTGAAGTCGGCGAGGCCGAGGTGGAGTTCTTTCTCGACAGCCTCGATGTGCTGGTGGTGGTCAACCCCAACAACCCCACCGGGCGCCTGTTGAGCGCCGAGCGCCTGCTGGGCTGGCACGCCCGCCTGGCCCAGCGCGGTGGCTGGCTGGTGGTGGATGAAGCGTTCATGGACAACACCCCGCAACACAGCATCGCCGCCGAAACCTGGCGCAACGGGCTGATCGTGCTGCGCTCGTTCGGCAAGTTCTTCGGCCTGGCCGGTGTACGCCTGGGCTTCGTGCTGGCCGAACGCCAACTGCTGCAGCTGCTGGCCGAACAACTGGGGCCCTGGTCGATCGCCGGGCCCACGCGGGTGCTGGGCCAGGCCTGCCTGCTCGACCATGGCGCCCAGCAGCGCCAGATCACCCGCTGCGCCGAGGCCAGCACACGCCTGGCGCAGGTACTCGATGCTGCCGGCTTCACGCCGGCCGGCGGCTGCGACCTGTTCCAGTACCTGGAGCTTGCCCACGCCGCGCAGTTGCACCAGTTCATGGCGCGGCGCGGCATCCTGCTGCGCCTGTTCGAGCACCTGGGCAGCCTGCGTTTCGGCCTGCCGGCCACCGACACCGATTGGCAGCGCCTGATCCAGGCGCTGGACGACTACCGCAAGGAACACCCATGACCACCCTGATGGTGCAAGGCACCACCTCCGATGCCGGCAAGAGCACCCTGGTGACCGCGCTGTGCCGCTGGCTGGCGCGCCAGGGCGTGGGTGTCGTGCCGTTCAAGCCGCAGAACATGGCACTCAACAGTGCGGTGACGGCCGACGGCGGCGAAATCGGCCGCGCCCAGGCGGTGCAGGCCCAGGCCGCCGGGCTGGCGCCGCACACCGACATGAACCCGGTACTGCTCAAGCCCAACAGCGAGACCGGAGCCCAGGTGATCGTGCATGGCCGCGCGGTCACCAGCATGAACGCGGTGGCCTATCACGACTACAAGGCCATCGCCATGCAGGCGGTACTGGCCTCGCACCAGCGCCTGAGCGACGCCTACCCGGTGGTGATGGTGGAGGGCGCGGGCTCGCCGGCCGAAATCAACCTGCGGGCCGGGGACATCGCCAACATGGGGTTTGCCGAGGCGGTCGACTGCCCGGTGATCCTGATCGCCGATATCAACCGCGGCGGGGTGTTCGCACACCTGGTCGGCACCCTGGAGCTGCTGTCGCCCAGCGAGCAGGCGCGGGTCAAGGGCTTCGTGATCAACCGCTTTCGTGGCGACATCGCCCTGCTGCAGCCCGGCCTGGACTGGCTCGAGGCGCGTACCGGCAAGCCGGTGCTGGGCGTGCTGCCGTATGTGCTGGACCTGCATCTGGAAGCCGAGGATGGCCTGGACCGGCGCCAAGGCCAGAAAGCCGCGCAGGTGCTCAAGGTGATCGTGCCGGTGCTGCCGCGCATCAGCAACCATACCGACTTCGACCCGCTGCGCCTGCATCCGCAGGTGGATCTGCAGTTCATCGGGCCGGGCGACGCGATACCGCCGGCCGACCTGATCATCCTGCCGGGCTCCAAGAGCGTACGCAGCGACCTGGCGCACCTGCGCGAGCGCGGCTGGGAGGAGGCGATAGCCCGCCACCTGCGCTACGGCGGCAAACTGCTGGGCATCTGTGGTGGCCTGCAGATGCTCGGGACCCACGTGCATGACCCACTGGGCCTGGAAGGCGCCGCCGGCAGCAGCGCGGGCCTGGGCTGGCTGGACTACAGCACGCAGCTGGAGGCCGAGAAGCAGCTGCGCAATGTCAGCGGCACGCTGAACCTGGAGCAGGCGCCCGTCAGTGGCTACGAGATCCATGCCGGGGTCACCCGCGGGCCGGCGCTGGCGCAGCCCGCCGTACAGTTGGCCGACGGTCGCAGCGATGGCGCGGTCAGCGCCGACGGGCAGATCCTGGCCACCTACCTGCACGGCCTGTTCGAGTCGCCGCATTCGTGCACGGCGCTGCTGCGCTGGGCTGGCCTGAACGATGTGCAGCAGGTGGACTACCATGCTCTGCGTGAACTGGACATCGAACGCCTGGCCGACCTGGTGGACACGCACCTGGACGGCGCCCGGCTTCGTCAACTCTGCGGGCTGGACTGACATGCTCAAGCTGATTCTTGGCGGCGCCCGATCGGGCAAGAGCCGCCTGGCCGAACAATACGCCGTCGACAGCGCGCTGGCGGTGACCTATATCGCCACCAGCGAGCCGCTGGACGGTGAAATGAATGCCCGCGTGCAACTGCACCGTGCGCGTCGCCCTGCCGAGTGGGCGCTGATCGAGGAGCCGCTGGCGCTGGCGCGGGTGCTGCGCGAAACCGCCGCGCCCGAGCGTTGCCTGCTGGTGGACTGCCTGACCCTGTGGCTGACCAACCTGCTGATGCTCGAAGACCCCGAGCGCCTGGCCGCCGAGCGCGATGCACTGCTGGACTGCCTGGCGCAGTTGCCGGGTGAAATCATCCTGGTCAGCAACGAGACCGGCCTGGGCGTGGTGCCCATGGGCGAGCTGACCCGTCGTTACGTCGATGAAGCCGGCTGGCTGCATCAGGCCATTGCCGAACGTTGCCAGCACGTGGTGCTGACCGTTGCCGGCCTGCCACTTACGCTCAAGGGAGCCTGAACATGAGTCAAAACTGGTGGCAGAACGCGTGTCAGCCGATCAACCTGGCTGTGCGCGAACAGGCGCTGGAGCGCCAGCGCGAGCTGACCAAGCCAGCCGGCTCACTGGGCCGGCTGGAGCAGGTTGCGGTGGAGCTGGCGGGCTTGCAGGGCAAGCTCAAGCCTGGCGTGCGGCAGGTATGGATCGCGATTTTCGCGGGCGATCACGGCGTGGTGGCCGAGGGGGTTTCGGCCTATCCGCAGGTGGTCACTCGGCAGATGCTGCAGAACTTCGTCGGCGGCGGCGCAGCCATCAGCGTGCTGGCCCGCCAGTTGGGTGCGCAGCTGGAGGTGGTCGACCTGGGGACGGTCGACCTGACCCTTGAACTTGCCGGTGTACGCCATCTGCGCATCGGGGCGGGCACCGCCAACTTCGCCCAGGTGCCGGCAATGACCACCGAGCAGGGGCGCCTGGCGCTGCAGGCCGGGCGCGAGAGCGCCTTGCGTGCGCGTGACGCCGGGGCGCAACTGTTCATCGGCGGCGAAATGGGCATCGGCAACACGGCCTCTGCCAGTGCGGTGGCCAGTGCATTGCTCAAATGCACCCCTGGCGAGCTGACCGGCCCCGGCACTGGCCTGAATGCTGCCGGTGTCGAACACAAGACCCGCGTGATCGAGCGCGCGCTGCTCACCCACGCGGCGCTGGCCGACGACCCATTGGAGCAGCTGTTGTGCTTTGGCGGCTTCGAGATTGCCGCGCTGGTGGGGGCGTACCTGGCGTGCGCGCAGCAAGGCATCGTGGTGCTGGTGGACGGTTTTATCTGCACCGTGGCGGCGCTGGTTGCAACGCGCATCAACCCCGGTTGCCGGGCCTGGCTGCTGTTCGGTCATCGCGGCGCCGAGCCCGGGCACCAGCGGGTGCTCGAAGCGTTGCAGGCGCAACCGCTGCTGGAGCTGGGCCTGCGCCTGGGCGAGGGCAGCGGGGCGGCGCTGGCGGTACCGCTGCTGCGCATGGCCTGCGACCTGCACGGGCAGATGGCGACCTTCGCCGAGGCGGCGGTGGCGGACCGCGATACATGATCGTCGACCTGCTGCGTCATGGTGAAACCGAACTGGGCGGTGGGCTGCGCGGCAGCCTGGACGACGCGCTGACCGAACTTGGCTGGGCGCAGATGCGTGCGGCTGTGGTCGAGGGCGGGCCGTGGACGCGGATCATCAGCTCGCCGCTGCAGCGCTGCGCGCGATTTGCCGAAGAACTTGCCGATCAGGCGGGCGTGCCCATGCAACTGGAGGCCGGCCTGCAGGAGCTGCACTTCGGCGACTGGGAGGGGCGCAGCACCGCCGACCTCATGCTTACCGACGAACAGGGCCTGGGGCTGTTCTGGGCCGACCCTTATGCCTTCACGCCGCCGGGTGGCGAGCCGGTCACGGCGTTTGCCGAGCGGGTGCTGGCGGCCATGGCGCGGGCGTATCAGGCCCACGTCGGCGAGCGCGTGCTGCTGGTGACCCACGGCGGCGTGATGCGCCTGCTGCTGGCCCGTGCACGCGGCCTGCCGCGCGAGCAGCTGCTGCAGGTGGTGGTCGGGCACGGCGCGGTGCACCGTCTGCATTGCGCGGCCGACGGTCGTTTCACGGAAGCCGCCTGATGCAGGCGTTCTGGATTGCCCTGCAGTTTCTCAGCAGCCTTCCGGTGCGCCTGGCGGGCATGCCCGCGCCCGAGCAGATGGGGCGCTCCCTGCTGTGCTACCCGCTGGTGGGGCTGTTGTTCGGCGGGGTGCTGTGGGCGGCCAGCACGCTGCTGGCGGACAGCCCGCCGATGCTGCAGGCGGCCCTGCTGCTGTGCATCTGGGTGTGGTTGAGCGGTGCGTTGCACCTGGATGGCCTGGCCGACAGCGCCGATGCCTGGCTGGGCGGGTTCGGCGACCGCGAACGCACCCTGACGATCATGAAGGACCCGCGCAGCGGGCCGATTGCGGTGGTGACGCTGGTACTGGTGCTGCTGCTCAAGTTCTGCGCGTTGCTCGCGCTGGTCGACAGCGGGCAGGCGGTGGGCCTGCTACTGGCACCGGTACTGGGGCGGGCGGCGATGCTGGGGTTGTTCCTGTGCACGCCGTATGTGCGCGCAGGCGGCCTGGGACAGGCGCTGGCCGAGCATCTGCCGCGTGGCGAAGCCAAGGCCGTGTTGCTGGCGACCGGTTTGGGGTGCCTGGTGCTGGCGGGATGGAACGGTATCCTGGCCGTGGGCGTGGCGCTGCTGGTGTTCGCGCTGCTGCGCCAGGTGATGCTCAAGCGCCTGGGGGGCACCACCGGGGATACAGCAGGGGCGTTGCTGGAGCTGCTGGAGCTGGCGGTGGTGGTAAGCCTGGCACTCTGAAGGGGCTGTCAGGAGCTCTTCGCTGCGGTCATGAATCTGTAGTGTTTTGCAACTGAATGCAGCACGTTGTCAGCCTTCGCAAGCGCTAGCCTTACGTTCCTCTGTCTTTGCGGGGTGCCCCGATGCGCAACCAGCTGCTGGCCTGCCTTATCGCCTGTTCGTCCCTGCCGGCCCACGCCGCCGACCTGATCGACTTCTGGAACACGCCGCGCCATGGCGGCAACAGCTTCAACCGCCTGCCGCCCGACCAGGCCTATTTCGAGGCGCTGCACGGCTACGGGGCGAGCTGGGTGCGGTTGTCCTATGACAAGTGGCAAGCGGCGCAGCGTGATTTTCTGCTCGGTAATGCCGATACCTACCAAGGGCTGCCGACCGCCGACCTTGCCACGCTAAAGGCCACCCTGGACCGCGCGCACGCCGCAGGCCTCAAGGTCGTTATCACGCCCCTCTCACTGCCCGGCATGCGCTGGGCACAGAACAACGCCGGCCAGTTCGATGACCGGCTCTGGCAGGACAAGGCCTACTGGGCCCAGGCCGCCGACTTCTGGCGTGACCTGGCGCGGGCGCTCAAGGACCATCCGGCGGTGGCGGCCTACAACCTGATCAACGAACCGGCGCCCGAGAAACTCGGCGGCCTGGCCGAGCACGCCAGCGCCGAGCAGATGCGCGCCTGGTACCGACAGCAGCAGGGCAGCACCCGCGACCTGCCGGCGCTGTATCGCCAGTTGGTGGCGGCGATACGCGAAGTCGATCCACTCACCCCGATCATGCTCGATGCCGGCTGGTACGCCGCGGCCGATGCCTTCGAGTACTGGCCTGGCGCGCTCGACGACCAGCGCCTGCTCTACAGCTTTCACATGTACGAACCCTACGCGGCCACCAGCGCGCCCAACCTGGAGCGCGCCACGCCCTATGCCTACCCTGGGCCCGCGCCCTTTGGCGGCAGCGTTGCGCAATGGAACAAGGCCCGGGTGCAGCAGTATCTGCAGCGCCCGCTGGACTGGGCCGGCAGGCACGCGGTGCCGGCCAATCGCCTGGTGGCCGGCGAGTTCGGCTGCATGCGCCGCTGGGCGGGCTGTACCGCCTATCTGGAGGATGTACTGGGCACCCTCGATCGCCAGCAGGTGCACTGGGCCTTCTACAGCTTTCGCGAAGACAGTTGGGACGGGATGGACTATGAGCTGGGCAGCGCCAAAGTGCCGTGGGCTTATTGGCAGGCGATCGAAAAGGGCCTGCCGGACCCGCTCAAGCGCACGCCCTCCAGCCTGTTGGAACCGATTCGAAAACGCCTTGCCCTCAATGGCGCACCCCACTGAACGCTTGCATCCTGATAACTACGGGTATATACACGCATCTATGTTGAAGAGCCATTGCATCTGTACTCATCTGCGCCGGGCCGCCCGTGGGGTCAGCCGGCACTATGACGAAGCCCTTGTGGGCTTCGGCATCAATGTCGCCCAGTTTTCCCTGCTGCGGCATCTGCAGCGCCTCGATCAGCCCAGCATCTCGGTGCTGGCCGATTCCATGGGCCTGGATCGCAGCACGCTGGGTCGCAACGTGCGGGTGCTGGAAGCCGACGGCCTGGTGGCGTTGGCCGAAGGTGTCGACTTGCGCAACCGCATCGTACTGCTGACGGAGAAGGGCCTGGCGCGCCTGGTGGCCGCCACGCCTGCCTGGGAGCAGGCCCAGGATGCCCTGGTGAGCAACCTGGGCGAAGGGCAGCGCGATGAACTGGTGCGCCTGTTGGAACAGTTGGCTTGAGCGTATTACACCAATAAGCGGGTATATACCCGTGTAACCTTGCGGCGGTCTGGGAGAACAAGAATGACATCGGTATGGCGCACGAGCGGTTGGGTGCTGTTGGGGGCGGCGCTGATCCTGGCATTGTCGCTGGGGGTGCGGCATGGCTTCGGCCTGTTCCTGGCGCCGATGAGCGCCGAATTCGGCTGGGGGCGCGAAGTGTTCGCCTTCGCCATCGCCTTGCAGAACCTGATCTGGGGCCTGGCCCAGCCGTTTGCCGGTGCCCTGGCCGATCGCCTGGGCGCGGCCAAGGTGGTGATCATCGGCGGCATTCTCTACGCCGTGGGGCTGGTGATGATGGGCATGGCGGACTCGGCGTGGTCACTGTCGCTCAGTGCCGGGCTGCTGATCGGCATCGGCCTGTCGGGCACCTCGTTCTCGGTGATCCTGGGTGTGGTAGGACGTGCCGTGCCGGCAGACAAGCGCAGCATGGCCATGGGCATCGCCAGCGCCGCAGGCTCCTTCGGCCAGTTCGCGATGCTGCCGGGCACCCTGGGCCTGATCGGCTGGCTGGGCTGGTCGGCGGCATTGCTGGTGCTGGGCCTGCTGGTGGCCTTCATCGTGCCGCTGGTGGGCATGCTGCGCGATAACCCGCTGCCCAGCCAGGGGCACGAACAGACCCTGATGCAGGCGCTGCGCGAAGCCTGTTCGCACTCGGGCTTCTGGTTGCTGGCGCTGGGCTTTTTCGTGTGCGGTTTCCAGGTGGTGTTCATCGGCGTGCACCTGCCGGCCTACCTGGTCGACCAGCACCTGCCGGCCACCATCGGCACCACGGTGCTGGCACTGGTCGGGCTGTTCAATATCGTCGGCACCTACACCGCCGGCTGGCTGGGCGGGCGCATGTCCAAGCCGCGCCTGTTGACCACCCTGTACCTGCTGCGGGCGGTGGTGATCGTGCTGTTCCTGTGGGCGCCGGTGACCCAGTTCAGCGCCTACCTGTTCGGTATCGCCATGGGCCTGCTGTGGCTGTCGACGGTGCCGCTGACCAACGGCACCGTCGCCACCCTGTTCGGGGTGCGCAACCTGTCCATGCTGGGCGGCATCGTCTTTCTGTTCCATCAGTTGGGCGCATTCCTGGGCGGCTGGCTGGGCGGTGTGGTGTACGACCGTACCGGCAACTATGACCTGGTGTGGCAGATCTCGATCCTGCTCAGCCTGCTGGCTGCCGCGCTCAACTGGCCGGTGCGCGAGCGCCCGGTGGCGCGGCTGCAGGCGCGGCCGGAGGCGGCATGACCGCGCGCCTGGTAGCGTTGGTGCTGGCTGGCCTGATGCTGGCGCTGGTGTGGTGGGGCTGGCACCAGGGTGGTCTGGCGCTGATGCAGTTGGGCATGGGCGTGTGCTAGGCGTAAGCTGAACCCCTGCACTCAGGCAAGGGAGACGCACCATGTACGCACGCTGGCTGTTGGTACCGCTATTGATCCTGGTTGGTTCGGGGGCCGTGCTGGCCGCCGACTGCCCGGCCTTGCTGCAGGGCGAGTTGCCCAAGCTGCGCGCCAAGGAACAGGTGAACCTGTGCGAGCGCTTCGCCGGCAAGCCGCTGGTGGTGATCAACACCGCCAGCTATTGCGGCTTCGCGCCGCAATTCGAAGGGCTCGAGAGCACCTACAAGGCTTATCACGGGCAGGGCCTGGAAATGCTCGGGGTGCCATCCAACGACTTCAAGCAGGAAGACGCCGACAGCGAGAAGACCGCCAAGGTGTGCTATGCCAACTACGGCGTGACCTTCACCATGACCGAGCCACAGAAGGTGCGCGGCGACGACGCCACGCCGCTGTTTCGCGAGCTGGCCAGGCAGAGCAATGCGCCCAGGTGGAATTTCTACAAGTATGTGGTCGATCGCCAGGGCAAGGTGGTGGCCAGCTTCTCCAGCCTGACCAAGCCGGACGACCCGGCGTTCAGGGCTGCCATTGAGAAGGCCATCGCCTCGCAGCCCTGAGGTGGGCTCAGGCCTTGCCCGGGTGGACGGTCCAGGCCACCAGCTTGAGCACGATCGGCCGTACCACCAGCACGCAGGCGAAGGCCACCGGCATGGCCAGTTGGTAGGCCTTGAGCACATTGGCCAGGTAATGCTCGCCGACGCCGCTGTTGGCGGCGGTGATCACGAAGCACATCAGCAGCGCCATGATCGACGACATGTAGAACGCGAATACGTAGGGGGTGGCGCGTACGCCGAGTTTCAGGCGTGGGCGAGGGCGGGTCTGGCTGGTCATGCAGGCTCCTGAGGGTAGGGGAGGCGCCAGACTAGCAGGCTGCCAGGGTACGAGGTAGACGACGCCAGCTTAGGTCTTTATAAAGAGAACCTTACGAATCCTGGAGTTTGGCCGTGAACCTGTTGGGCTCGATACGCAGTTTCATCAAGGTGGTCGAGGCTGGCAGCATCGCCGGTGGGGCCCGCACCCTGGGCTTGAGCGCCGCCGCAGTGAGCCAGAACATCGCGCGCCTGGAAGCCCATCTGCAAGTGCGCCTGCTGGCCCGCACCACCCGCAGCATGGCGTTGACGCCCAATGGTCGCGCCTATTACGACAAGGTCAGGCATGTGGAGCGTGATCTGGAACTGGCGCAGCTGGCCGTCACGGCCGATGACGGCGAACCCCAGGGCCGGTTGTGCATCTCCTCTTCTTCGGCCTTCGCGCGCTATGTGCTGGCGCCCCTGATGCCGGCATTCAACCTGCGCTATCCGCAGCTTTCAATTGAATTGCTTACGAGCGACCGGCGTGTGGACCACGCGCGCGAGTCGATTGACGTGAGTGTGCGCATCACCCCCCAGCTGGAAGACGGCCTGCTGGCGCGGCACGTTGCCCAGATCCCGTTCATCTGTTGCGCAGCGCCTGCCTACCTGGAGCGTGCCGGCCGGCCCGGTACCCCGGAAGCCTTGAAGGGGCATCGCTGCCTGGTGTTCCGTTACCCGGTGGACGGCCGTTTTCTGCGGTGGGGCTTTGTGCGTGACGGCCTGCGTTTCGATGCCGAGTTCGGGGATGTGTCGATCAGCGATGACATCGACGTGCTGACGCAGATGGCGGTGATGGGGGGTGGGATCGTGCGCCTGGCCGAGTTCGTGGCGCGGCCTTACCTGGAGAACGGGCAACTGGTGCCGCTGTTCGAATATGCCCAACCCCACCAGGCCTATGCACAGACCTCGCCCATGGACATCTACCTGTGCGTGGCCGACCGCTCGGCGCTGACGCCCAAGGTGCGAGCCTTCATGGCGTATGTGGAGGACTGCCTGGCGCAGGCCTGGCGCGTGCGCGCACGGGCATAAAAAAACCGCCTTTGGAAGGCGGTTTTTTCATGCAACAGCGATCAGAAGCGGTAGGTCAGCGAAGCACCCAGGCCGTGTGCACTGTTTTCGTACTTGGCGTTGTACGAGCCCTTGAACGAAGGGTCGGTGATGGCGGTGCTCTGGTGAATCTTGACGTCTTCTTCCATCAGGTACGAGTAGGCCACGTCGATGGTCATGTCGTCGCTCGGGTTCCAGCCGGCGCCCAGGCTGAACACCTTGCGGTCGCCGGTTGGGATGCGTGGCGAACGGTTCTGGTTGTTGGCTGGCGACTGGTCGACGGAGAAGCCGGCGCGCAGGGTCCATTCCTTGTTCAGCTTGTAGGCAGCGCCGATGGCGTGGGCCCAGGTGTCGTGCCAGTTCTGTTCTTCGGCGATCTGGCCCAGTGCCGGTGCCAGTGGCCCGGTGCCCTCGTTGTTGACCACGATGGACTCCAGGCGGCTCCAGCGGGTCCAGGTGCTGCCCGCGTACAGGGTCCAGTTGTCATCCAGTTCGTGGGTGACCGAGAAGTCGACCGACTCGGGGGTCTTGATCTTCAGCGAGGCGTCGAACTTGCTGCCGCTGAACGGGCCGAAGCCCGGGCCGCTGATCTTGGTGTCGCCCTTGAGCTTGTAGTCGACCATCGAGTGGTAGGTCAGGCCGACGCGGGTTCTGTCGGTGGCCTGCACCATCACGCCGATGTTGTAGCCGACGGCGGTGTCGTCACCGGTGATCTTGACCTTGCCGTCGTTGCTGCCTGGGGTGGCGCGGTTCAGCGCGGCGGACTCCAGGGTGCCGTCGATACGGTTGATGGTCGGGCCGAAACCGATCGAGACCTTGTCGTTGAAGGCGTAGCTGATGGTCGGTTGCAGGGTCACGACCTGAACTTCGCTCTTGCTGCCGAAGTAGCGGCCGGCAAAGCCGTGCTCGTAGTCGGTGATCAGGCCGAAAGGCACGTAGACCCCGAAGCCGAATGCCCAGTGGTCATCGATCGGCTTGACGTAGTAGCCCATCGGTACGCCAACCACGGGGACCATGTCGCCGTCGTTGCTGCCGCCGAAGGTGCCGCTGCCCTTGATGTCGGACTTGGCAATGATGGCCGCGCCGCCGACGGTCACTTGTTCGCGTTTGAGGCGGGACATGCCGGCAGGGTTGCCAAACACGGTGCTGGCGTCATCGGCAGAAGAAGAACGACCCGCGAAACCTGTGCCCATGCCGCTGATGCTTTGCTCGTTGAGAGCAAAACCGCTGGCGAAGAGTTGAGTTGATGCGAAAGCGACAGCGAGGCCGAGTGAGGATTTGAGTATTACTTTTTTCATTATTAGAACTCCATGGGATCACCGGAGCGCAAAGTATCAATAATTTTGGACGTGCGCTATAGGCTCTAAATCAGGAGATACCGCGTTTTTGTAGGACAATCCGACCAGATTCGCTGATTTTATCCGGTTGTTTGAAAATGGTTCTCAGCAGGCCTGGAGTGCCGGTTTGCCGACGCATGCCTGCCAGGCCTGGGTGAAGTCGCGTAAACGGGCGTGGGGCTGGAATGTTTGACGCCAGATTCTTGCGAGACCTAGCAGGTCGTCGGATTCTGGTAGCGGCAGCGCCTTTTCTTCGACCAGCATCCAGGCGATGGCGGTGGCGTAGCGCAGGTTGACGGTCAGTTCCAGGTGCGGGCCGCTGAGGAACGCGTGCTGGCTGGCGAGGCCGCGGACCAGGCTGGCCAGTTCGGGGTCGTGGGCCAGGTACTGGTCCCAGATCGATTGGTGGCGCAGTTCGCCGATGCGGTACAGGCCGTGGCCACGGCGGTCGTGCAGGGCCGAACCCATGCCCGACTGGCTGGCTGCGATGCCCAGCAGCAGGGCTTCGGCGCTGGGGCAGTAGCGGCCCAGGTACAACAGGGTGGGGCGGATGACGAATTCACTCAACTCGCTCGCGGCGATAGCCATAATGCCCTCGAACTTCGTAAATGGCCGGCGGGACGCTGGTGCTTGGCAGCAGGTGGGTCGGGGTCAGGCCCGCCGGAAGCGGGCAAGGCCGCTTGAGTTGAAGTGTAGTGTCATATCTATGCTGTAAAGGACTGTTTTTAAATCGATTGTGGTGGCTTGGCATAACCCATATGACGCTTGGGTATTAGGCCGTGGGGGTTAAAGCGCTTTCGGTGGTTGGGGTTTGGCCAATGAATCCGGGCCTTGCAGAGGGCAGGTCGAGCGCGGCGGTCACTGAATTTCAGGCATAAAAAAGCCCCGCCAACCGGCAGGGCTTCTTGCGTCTCAGACGACCATCAGGCAACCAGTGCCTGGCGAGTCCGGTCAATCACCGCTTGCAGCGGCTCAGCACTCTCGTACTGCTCCGGATACAGACGCTCGCTGTGACGAGCAATGCCGTGTTCATTGACCAGGGTAAAGCTGAAGCTGCCCTTGCGCGCCGCATGGATCATGCAGTTCAACGGGGCAAATGCCTGGCTAAGGGTGCGAATGGCAGCCTGAGTATGGATGGATGTATTCATAGTTATTAGATGTTCCTGCAAAAGACACAGCATAAGAGCCGTGTTCATATAAAACGTTCCAGTAACGCAAAGCTTTAGGGCTAGAGCGAAGAACCTGACTGGAACAGGGCAGCCAGAGGTAAGCGCATTGATTAGGTGGCGCCAGGGCTGACTGGTAGGTACTAGGAAGACAGGCAACACGTCAGGGCTAAGGTTCTGCGCCGCTGTGTGAAGATCCTGTTCAATCTGCAGGGTGACTCGCCAAGAGTAGGTAATGGTTACCTGGGAGTCATCAAGTGGGCCGGTCCTGGTTTCAACAGGTGCTGTTCCGTTGTCGGATCAGGACGCTGCAAGGACTGCTTTGGCCAGAATTGAGTTTCAGCTTGGTACTAACGCTGGCAACACTACAGCAGTTTCCAGGTTGTGGCAACCCTTTGTGCTTTTCGTGCGCCAAGCCGGCCATTATCTCGATTTCAGGCTGTTCTGTGAAGAGGGCCCCAGGAGGCACCACCGCGCGTGCGGAGCATTTTCGTGCAATCCCGTGCCTCGCTTTGGGGCACCTGTCCACACCTGTAACACCTCTTGTCAATGTGGCGCTACACCGCGGCAGGGCCCTGGCGATGACCAGTTCGAAAGTACAAGTCAATGAAAAAAAACACTTTTTTTAGCTGGTGAAAAAATCGTCAGTTTGAGCGCGGGCCCCATTCTACCGGGGTTTGCGGGGTGTAGGAGGGGGTTGTCCACCGAGTTATCCACAGCTTCTGTGGATTGTCATGCGGGTCTGCTCTAGGACGCGGGTGCCAGCAATGCAGGAAGTGTCTGACAATTTTCGCGGCGCATTTCGGCTCGCGCGAAATGTCCACTGACGTGTCAAAAAAAAACATCGCCTGAAGGAAAAAAAGCCTCGAATTCCCTCGGGCCATGCACGAGAAAATCCGGTAGAGTGGCGCGCCTCTCGAGTTGCCTTCGCCGTTTTTTATGAAGTTTCGCAGCAAAACCCCAAGCCCCACTGCCCAACCCCCCGTTGCCGAGCCCCGACGTTTTTCGTTGAAGGTGGCCCTGTGGCTGCTCGACAGCCCGCGCCTGGGCGACAACCCCAACGTCAAGCACTTCGCCGGGCGCCTGCTCAAGCAACCGGCACGCCAGGGTGTGGTGGTGGCACAGAGCCGGCTGGGGCAGATGCTGTGCCGCGATTGCGGCAACGCCCGTGACCGGCGCATCGGCCACGAGCTGCTGCGCCAGGCTGCCCGGGCCGGTGACCGCAGGGCACAGCTCGAATACGGCCGTCTGTGCGCCCAGCCCCAGGTCAACGAGCCGGAGCAGGCACGTTACTGGCTGGAACAAGCCGCCGCGCAGGGCTCCAAAGAAGCCGTGCGGCTGCTCGGGCAACTCACGAGCCACTGATCGACCGCCCGGGGCTGTTAAGCTCTGGGGGATTTCCCTGGGGGTGAGCATGCTGTCTATGGCTGCAATGGATCTGACCAGCATCGTGCTGGGAATGGTGGTGGCGGCTTTGCCCGCTGTGGTGGTGCTGGTGCGTCTGCAACGTCAGCTGGCTGACACGCAGGCCGCCGCCGCACTGGCCGAGGAGCGCCTGAGCAGTGCGCTGCTGGCCCAGGAGGGCCTGAGCGCGCAACTCGACGCCAGTCGTGACGAAATCAGCGACCTGGGCCAGGCCAATGCCGCCAAGCAGGCCAGCCTGGCCGCTCAGGGCCGCGAGCTGGAGTTGCTGCAGATCGAGCGCGACAACGCACGCGATGCCGCCCATGCCTGGAACCTTGAACGCAACGCCCGTGAAGCCGAGCTGCGCCGCCTCGAAGCGCGCTGCGCCGGCCTTGCCGCCGAACTGCGCGAGCAGCAGGACAGCCACCAGCAGCGCCTGAACGATCTGCAGGGCTCGCGCGACGAGCTGCGTGCACAGTTTGCCGAAATGGCAACGAAGATTTTCGACGAGCGCGAGCAGCGTTTCGCCCAGACCAGCCAGCAGCACCTGGGGCAACTGCTCGACCCGCTCAAGGAGCGTATCCAGTCGTTCGAGAAGCGCGTCGAGGAAAGCTACCAGCAGGAAGCCCGCGAGCGCTTTTCGCTGGGCAAGGAACTCGAGCGCCTGCAGCAGTTGAACCAGCGCCTGAGCGACGAGGCCACCAACCTGACCCAGGCACTCAAGGGCCAGAAGACCCAGGGCAACTGGGGCGAGTTGATTCTGGAGCGGGTGCTGGAACATGCGGGGCTCGAAAAGGGCCGCGAATACCAGACCCAGGTCAGCCTCAAGAGCGCCGATGGCGAGCGTTTCCAGCCCGACGTGCTGATCATGCTGCCCGGCGACAAGCAGGTGGTGGTCGACTCCAAGGTCAGCCTCACGGCCTACCAGCAATATGTAAACGCCAGTGAAACCGACGTGGCCCAGGCTGCGCTCAAGCAGCATGTGCTGTCGCTGCGCAACCATGTCAAAGGCCTCTCGGGCAAGGACTACAACCGCCTCGAGGGCCTGCACAGCCTGGATTTCGTGCTGTTGTTCGTGCCCATCGAGGCGGCGTTTTCGGCGGCGCTGCAGGCCGAGCCCAACCTGTTCCAGGAGGCCTTCGACCGCCAGATCGTGATCGTCAGCCCGACCACGTTGCTCGCCACCCTGCGGGTCATCGACAGCCTGTGGAAACAGGAGCGCCAGAGCCAGAACGCCCGCGAGATCGCCGAGCGCGCCGGCTGGCTGTACGACAAGTTCGTGTTGTTCATCCAGGACCTGGACGAGCTGGGCAACCGCCTGCAGCAGGTCGACAAGGCTTATGCCGCAGCGCGCAACAAGCTCTGCGAGGGGCGCGGCAACCTGATCAGTCGCAGCGAGCAGCTCAAGCTGCTCGGCGCGCGGGCCAGCAAGAGCCTGCCGGCCGACCTGCTGGAACGCGCCATGGGCGGCACCGACAATCTTGCCGAAGGCCTTACTGCACCAGGCTCAGATGACGATTGAGCAGGGCGCGCAGGGCCGCCGGCTTGACCGGCTTGCTCAGGTAGTCGAGGCCGGCGGCATGTACCCGCGCCACGGTCTCGCCGTGGCCGTCGGCACTGATCACCACCCCCGGCACCGGCTCGCCCAGGCGCGTGCGTAGCCAGGCCATCAGTTCGGTACCGATTTCGCCGTTGTCCAGGTGGTAGTCCACCAGCGCCAGATGCGGGCGCAGGCCCTTGTCGAGCAGGGCGGCGCATTCCTCGCGGTTGCGCGCCGTCGACACCAGGCAACCCCAGCGGCTGAGCAGGCTGTTCATGCCGATCAGGATGCTGTCTTCGTTGTCCACGCATAGCACCTGCAACCCCGCCAGCGGCTGGCCGGCCTGTTCGGCTGGCTTGGCCTGGGCCGGGCTCGCGGCGCTGGCCAGCGGTACGCTGACGCGGAACACGCTGCCCTTGCCGGGCGATGAGCGCACCTCCAGCGGGTGGCCGAGCACCTTGCACAGGCCGTCGGCGATCGCCAGGCCCAGGCCCAGGCCTTTTTCGGCGCGGGTCTGGTGGCTGTCCAGGCGCTTGAATTCCTCGAAGATCACCTGCAGCTTGTCGTCGGCAATGCCCGGGCCGCGGTCCCATACTTCCAGCCACAGGCGGTCCCCGGCGCGGCGCACGCCCAGCAGGATCGGGCTCTTGCCATAGCGGAAGGCGTTGGTGAGGAAGTTCTGCAGGATACGCCGCAGCAGCTTGACGTCGCTGTGCACCCGCAGCTTGCTGCCACGCACGCGAAAATCCAGGCCCTGCTGCTGGGCCAGTACCTTGAACTCGGCACCCAGGGCGTCGAACAGTTCGCTGAGGGCGAACGGCTTGGCGTCCGGGTTGATCTTGCCGTTCTCCAGGCGCGAGATGTCCAGCAGGTCGCTGATCAGCTCTTCGGCCGAACGCAGGGCGCTGTCCATGTGCTGCACCAGTTGCTGGGCGTCGCCCGACAGGCCCTCTTCCTGGTGCGACAACGCGGCGGAGAACAGCCGTGCGGCGTTCAGCGGCTGCATCAGGTCGTGGCTCACGGCCGCCAGGAAGCGGGTCTTGGACTTGTTGGCCGCTTCGGCATGGCTCTTGGCCTCGGTCAGCGCCAGGTTCAGTTGCGACAGCTCGTGGGTTCGCTCGGCCACGCGCTGCTCCAGGCCTTCGTTGGCGTCCTTGAGGGCCTGCTCGGCCTCGCGGAAGGGGGTGATGTCGGTAAAGCTCATCACGAACCCGCCGCCGGGCATGGGGTTGCCGATCAGCTCGATCACCCGGCCATTGGGGAACAGCCGCTCGGAGGTGTGCGCGCGCCCCTGACGCATCCAGTGCAGGCGCCGCGCCACATGCACCTGGGCCTCGCCCGGGCCGCACAGGCCGCGTTCGGCGTTGTAGCGGATGATGTCGGCAATCGGCCGGCCGACACTGATCAGCCCGTCGGGGTAGTTGAACAGTTCCAGGTAGCGACGGTTCCAGGCCACCAGGCGCAGCGACTGGTCGACCACGCTGATGCCCTGGCTGATGTTCTCGATGGCCCCTTGCAGCAGGGCGCGGTTGAACTGCAGCACCTCGGAGGCTTCATCGGCGATGCGTACCACGTCCTCCAGCTGCATGTCGCGGCCTTCGATGGCCGCCTTGACCACGGCGCGGGTCGAGGAGGTGCCGAGCACGCCGGACAGCAGGCGCTCGGTGTGCTCGATCCATTCGCCGTCGGCGTTCTGGTTGGGGTTGAAGCCCTTGCCCTGGCGATAGGCGAAGCGGATGAAGCTCTGGCGCGCACGCTCTTCGCCGACGAAGCGCGCGGCCAGGTGCAGCAGGTCGTCGATCTGTACCGCCAGCAGCGAACGGCTGCTGGGCCGCGCGCTGGTTTCCTGGCCAATGAAGCGCCCGGCCTGCCAGTGCTCCGATACCCGCGTGCGCGACAGGATCGAAACCCAGGCGAACACCGTGAAGTTGCCTGCCAGCGACAGCACCACGCCCTGGGTCAGCGGGGTGATCGGCAGGTTGAGCGGGTTGCCGTGCAGCCAGGCCAGGCCCGGGAACAGCTCCAGCGACCAGCCCACGCTGTGGGCGGCAATCGGCAGTACCAGGGTGTAGAACCACAGGAAGGTGCCGGTGGCCAGGCCGGCGAACACGCCGCGGCGGTTGGCCTGCTTCCAGTACAGCGCACCGAGCATGGCCGGGGCCAGTTGGGTGACGGCGGCAAAGGCGACCTGGCCGATGGTGGCCAGGCTGGCGGTGGAGCCCAGCAGGCGGTAGCTGACGTAGGCCAGCAGCAGGATCACCACGATGGTCACCCGGCGTACCGTGAGCATCCAGTGGCGGAACACCTCGAACGGGCGCTCGGCGTTGTTGCGCCGCAGCAGCCAGGGCAGCAGCATGTCGTTGGAGACCATGGTCGACAGCGCCACGGCCTCGACGATGACCATGCCGGTGGCGGCCGAGGCGCCGCCGATGAAGGCCAGCAAGGCCAGCGCCGGGTGTGCTTCGGCCAGCGGCAGGCTGATCACGAACGAGTCCGGCAGCACCGAGTTGGGCAGCAGCATCTGCCCGGCCAGGGCAATCGGCACCACGAACAGCGCGGCGAGGATCAGGTAGGCCGGAAACACCCAGCGTGCCAGGCGCATGTCCTGCGGTTCGATGTTCTCCACCACGGTGACATGGAACTGGCGCGGCAGGCAGATGATCGCCATCATCGCCACGCCGGTCTGCACGATCATCGACGGCCAGTTGATGGTTTCCTGCCAGTAGCCGTCAAGGGCGGGCGCCAGGCGGGCCTGGCTGAACAGGTCGTCGAAGCCGTCATACAGACTGAAGGTGATGAACGCGCCCACGGCGAGAAACGCCAGCAGCTTGACCAGCGATTCGAAGGCGATGGCCAGCACCATGCCGCGGTGGTGCTCGGTCACATCCAGGCTGCGGGTACCGAACACGATGCTGAACAGCGCCAGCACCAGCGACACCACCAGCGCGGTGTCCTGCACGCGGCTGCCGGTGGCATCGGCCCCGGCACCGATCAGCAGGTTGACCCCCAGCACGATGCCCTTGAGCTGCAAGGCGATGTACGGCAGCACGCCCACCAGGCAGATCAGCGCCACCACCACCGCCAGGGTCTGGGACTTGCCGTAGCGCGCGGCAATGAAGTCGGCGATGGAGGTGATGTTCTCCTGCTTGCTGATCAGCACCATCTTCTGCAGCACCCAGGGTGCAAACAGCATCAGCAGTACCGGCCCCAGGTAGATGGGCAGAAAGGCCCAGAGTTGTTCGGCGGCCTGGCCGACCGCGCCGAAGAAGGTCCAGCTGGTGCAGTACACCGCCAGCGACAGGCTGTACACCCACGCGCGCAGGCGTGGCGGCAGCGGGGTGCTGCGCCGGTCGCCGTAGAAGGCGATGGCGAACATGATGGCCATATAGGCCAGGGCGACCAGGGCGATCAGCCCGCTGGACAGCGACATGAAAACTCCGAACGAAAAAACGGTAACGGCCAACCACGATCAATCAGTCTGGCACGCCGTTCTCACTTCGTCAGCGCCGACGAAGGTCGCAGTGGCAGAGCGTCGCAGTGCTCAGTCGCGCAGGGCCAGTTCGACCAGTTCATGCAGCTGCTGCAGGCTCGGGGGCGCTTCGGCGAACAGAATGCGAAACACCGTGGGAGCCACCAGCAGGTCGAGCAGCCGTTCCACCCCGGGGCCGGCTTCGCCACGCTGCTGCGCGCGGTCCAGCAAGGTCTGCAACTGGCCGCGCAGCAGGGTGGTGCAGTAGCCGGGGCAGGCGCTGCTGAGCACGTCGCGCATCATGTGTCGGCCGGGCTCGGAGCTCATCTCGTCCAGGTACTGCTCGGCCCAGGCCAGCAGGTCGCCGCGCAAGGTGCCGGTGTCGAGGGGTTCACTGTCGGGGTGCAGGCGCTCCACCGCCACGTCGGCCAGCAGCGCCGCCAGTTCACCCCAGCGCCGGTAGATGGTCGAGGGGGTGACGCCGGCACGTGCGGCCACCATGGGCACGGTCAGGCTCGCGCGGTCCTGCTCCTGGAGCAGGGCCCGCACGGCGCTGTGCACCGATTGCTGGACACGGGCGCTGCGACCACCCGTGCGAATACCTTCTTTGATCGCCATGGCGCGACCTTAACACAAAGGGTTTGCGTTAAGGATTCAGGGCGCGCAGACTGCGCAAAAGCTAACGGTTAGCTTTAGTGGAGAAAGCACATGATCGGATTGTTCAGCCGTTCGGCGTCGGCGCGTTTGCGGCTGGTGTACCTGGCCGTCGCGCTGCTCGGGTTTCTGGCGGCCTCGAGTGCGCCGACGCCGTTGTACCAGCTGTATCAGCATGCGTGGCAGTTTTCGCCGGCAACCCTGACCCTGGTGTTTGCGGTGTATGCCTTGAGCCTGCTGGCGGCGTTGCTGACGGTGGGGTCGCTGTCCGATTACCTGGGGCGCCGGCCGGTGATCTTCGTGGCGTTGCTGCTCGAGAGCGTGGCGATGCTGCTGTTCATCCAGGCCGAGTCGGTGCCCTGGCTGCTTGCGGCGCGGTTGCTGCAAGGCTTTGCCACCGGCATGGCCACCAGTGTGCTGGGCGCCGCGCTGCTCGATACCGACCGCGAACAGGGGCCGTTGGTCAACAGCCTGGCGCCGCTGCTGGGCATGGCCTGCGGGGCGCTGGGCACCAGCGTGCTGGTGGAGTTCGCGCCGTGGCCGTTGCGCCTTGTGTATGGGGTGCTGCTGGCGCTGTTCGTGGTGCTGGCGCTGCTGGTGTGGCGTTTGCCGGAGAGCGTCAGCCGCCAGCCGGGCGCGCTGCGCGCCCTGCGTCCGAGCCTGCTGGTGCCGCCTCAGGCGCGTGGCGCGGTGTGGCGCATGCTGCCGGTTAACATTGCGGTGTGGGCGCTTGGCGGGTTCTTCCTCTCACTGGGGCCGTCGCTGGTGCGGGAGGTGAGCGGCCTGGGCTCAAGCCTGGTCGGTGGCGCGCTGGTGGCGACCCTGACCCTCAGTGGTGCGCTGGCGATCTATCGGCTGCGCCTGCGCCCGGCACAGCAGGTGCTGGCGCTGGGCACCGGGCTGCTGGCCGGCGGGGTGGGGCTGATTCTGCTGGCGCTGTACAACGCCAGCCTGGTGCTGTTCTTCGCCGCCACGCTGGTGGCGGGCAGCGGCTTTGGTGCGGGGTTTCTGGGTGCGTTGCGCAGTACCCTGCCACTGGCCGAGGCCCATGAACGGGCGGGCTTGATGGCCACGTTCTACGTGCTGAGCTACCTGGCGTTCTGTGTGCCCGCGCTGGCGGCCGGGTTGATGGTGCGCCAGTTCGGGCTGGTGGCCACCAGCGAGGTGTATGCGCTGGTGCTGGTCGGGTTGTGCGCGGTGGCGGGGGTGTTGAACCTGCCGGCGATGCGCGGAGCGCGATCTATCTGATCTCGATGGTGCTGCGTTTTCCGGCAAGAGCAGCGTGGATCTTTGTCGGCGCCGGCCTTCAGGCCTGGCGCCGTGCCCCCAGGCAATAGAACAGCCCCGCAAGCCCCGCCGACAGCATCATCAGGTAGAACATCGCCGTCGGCATCAGGTGTGCCAGCGCAAACCCGCACAGCACCGGCCCCAGCGCTGCCCCCAGGTTGGACAGGTTCTGTGCGCCGTAATACACCCCGCGCAGGTGCTCCGGGGCAATGCTGTCGATGAACATGTATTCGGCCGGGATCACGATGATCTCGCCCAATGTGAACACCAGCATCGCCAGGCACCACACCCACAATGTCTGCGCCAGCGAGAACCCCAGCAACCCGATCACGAACAGCAGCATCCCGGCCAGCAGCCAGGGCATCAGCTGGCGACTGCCGATGCGCCGGCCGATGGCGTATTGCAGGGCGATCACCGTGATGGCGTTGGTCGCCACCAGGTAGCTGACGGTCTGGTTGGCCTGGATGGCCGATGTGGTGGTCACCAGGTACTGCGACAGGTAGGCCGTGAACTGGCCGAACACCACCGCACTGAGCGCGCCGCCCAGGGTGAAGTACACCAGGCGCCGATCGCCGAGCAGGTGCCTGCCGACCGCCAGCAGGCCCAGCGTCGGCCCGCCGAGCCCTGCGCGTGCCGCACGCTCGCCCCGGCGTTGATAGCTCAGGCACATGCCCAGCCCCAGCAATGCCGACAGCACGAACGGCAGCCGGTCATCCAGCAGCACCAGCGCCACCCCCACAAAAGGCCCGACGGCATAGGCGACGTTGCTCAGGGTGTATTTGATCGAGAACACCTCGCCGCGTGCCTGCACTGGCAACAGCGCGCAGAAGCCGGCCTTGGCGGCGATGTCCACCACTGCCAGGGTGAGGTTGATCACCACCAGGCAGGCAAACAGCATCCCCAGTTGCCGGCTGGCCACGGCCACGAAGAACGCCAGGGCGAAGGCCAGGGTGGAGAACACGATCACCGTGTAGCTGCGCAGGGTGTCGATCAGGTAGCCGCCGTACAGGCTCAGCAGCGAGCCGACGATCAGAGCACCGCCGATCATCAGGCCGATGGCGCTGATGCCCAGGGCGAAGTGCTCCGACAGGTACACCACCAGGTACGGCAGGGTGATGGCCCGCGCCAGGGTCAGCACGAAGGTGGTGCACAGCAGCAGGCGAACCTCAGCGCCATAGCCCCGCAGGCTTTCGAGCATATTTCACGTCCTTGTCCGGTGAGGTCAGCCGCCAGCATACGTCAGCCTTGAAAGGCTCGCGAACGGCTTATATATAGGTAAAACAGATAACAGTTAGAGAAATTACCCGTTATATCGATATTCCATAGGGTTGTAACATCGATTTCACCTCACCGGAGGACAGGAGACCGACACCATGACCTGCACCAAGATAGCCCACCCCTTGCGCCCGCTGAGCCGCCTGGCTCACCCGCGCGAGGTGATCCGACAGTTCACCCCCAACTGGTTCGCCGCGACCATGGGCACCGGCGTGCTGGCGCTGGCGCTGCGGCAGGCGGTGCCGGGGTTGTCGGGTATGGCCGAGGCGCTGTGGCTGCTGACCATTGGCCTGTTCGTGCTGTTCAGCGTGCTCTACACCGCGCGCTGGGTGATGTTCTTCGATGAGGCGCGGCGGATTTTCGCGCATTCCACGGTCTCGATGTTTTTCGGCACCATCCCCATGGGCCTGGCGACCATTCTCAATGGGGCGCTGGTATTCGGAGTCGAGCGCTGGGGCACGGGGGTGCTGCCGTGGGTCGAGGCGTTGTGGTGGCTGGACGTGGCCCTGGCGCTGCTGTGCGGGGTGGCGATCCCTTACCTGATGTTCACCCGCCAGGAGCACAGCATCGACCAGATGACCGCGGTATGGCTGCTGCCGGTGGTGGCGGCCGAAGTGGCCGCGGCCAGCGGCGGCCTGCTGGCCCCGCACCTGACGGACGTCCATCGCCAGTTCCAGGTACTGATCACCAGCTATGTGCTGTGGGCGGTGTCGTTGCCGGTGGCGTTCAGCATCCTGACCATCCTCACCCTGCGCATGGCGCTGCACAAGCTGCCCCAGGCGAGCATGGCCGCTTCGAGCTGGCTGGCACTCGGGCCGATCGGCACCGGTGCCCTGGGCATGATGCTGCTGGGCAGTGATGCACCGGCGATCTTCGCTGCCAATGGCCTGGGCAGCCTGGGCGAGATTGCCCGCGGGCTGGGGCTGGTGGCCGGTATCGTGCTGTGGGGTGCGGGGCTGTGGTGGTTGCTCACTGCCGTGTTGATCACGCTGCGCCATCTGCGCGATGGCATGCCGTTCAACCTGGGCTGGTGGGGCTTCACCTTTCCGCTGGGGGTGTATGCCCTGGCCACGTTGAAGCTGGCGGCGTGGCTGCAGTTGGGGTTCTTCACGGTGATGGGCCACGTGCTGGTGGTGGCGCTGGCAGGGCTGTGGCTGGTGGTGGCCAGCCGTACCCTGGCGGGGGCCTGGCGTGGCGAGCTGTTCGTGTCGCCTTGCATTGCGGGGTGCACGGGCAAGTGACAAGGGTGGCAGTTTCGCCGGCAAGGCCGGCTCCGGCAGGGTTTTGCTGGCGCTAGAAGGCCTTGTCGGCGAAGCGGTTCATGCGGTGGCTTGCATTTACCCGTGCATCTGTGGCTTTTTGCGGGCTGGCTTCCTCCAATAACAAAGCCCCACTCAGGACCCTGGACGATGAGTCACCCCTCACAGTTTGCCCTGCTGCAAAAACGGCGCTTTCTGCCGTTTTTCGTCACCCAGTCGCTGGGGGCGTTCAACGACAACCTGTTCAAGCAATCGCTGATCCTGGCCATTCTCTACAAGCTCAGCCTGGGCGGCGACGGCACGATGCTGGTCAACCTCTGCGCGCTGCTGTTCATCCTGCCGTTCTTCCTGTTCTCGGCCCTGGCCGGCCAGTTCGGCGAAAAGTTCGCCAAGGATGCGCTGATCCGCACCATCAAGCTGGCCGAGATCGTCATCATGGGCGTGGGCGCCGCGGGCTTTCTCTATAACCACCTGTGGATGATGCTGGTGGCGCTGTTCGCCATGGGGACCCATTCGGCACTGTTCGGCCCGGTCAAGTACTCGATCCTGCCCCAGGCCCTGCGCGAAGAGGAGCTGGTGGGCGGCAACGGCCTGGTGGAGATGGGTACCTTCCTGGCGATCCTGGCCGGCACCATCGGCGCCGGGGTGATGATGTCCAGCACCCACTACGCGCCCATCGTGGCCAGCGCGGTGGTGCTGGTGGCGGTGCTGGGCTACCTCGCCAGCCGCGCAATCCCCCGTGCCGCGGCCTCGTCGCCGCAACTCAAGCTGCAATGGAACATCTTCAGCCAGACCGTCGCGACCCTGCGCATGGGCCTGAAACAGACCCCGGCGGTATCGCGCTCGATCGTGGGCAACTCGTGGTTCTGGTTTGTCGGCGCCATCTACCTCACGCAGATCCCGGCCTATGCCCAGGAGTGGATGTACGGCGACGAAACCGTGGTCACGCTGATTCTCACGCTGTTCTCGGTGGGCATCGCGGTGGGGTCGCTGCTGTGCGAGCGCCTCAGCGGGCGCAAGGTGGAGATCGGCCTGGTGCCGTTCGGATCGTTCGGCCTGACGGTGTTCGGCCTGCTGTGGTGGTGGCATTCGGGGGATATCCCGGCCGCCGGCGCGCCGTATGACTGGCTCGCCCTGCTGGGCATGAGCAAGGCCTGGTGGATCCTGCTGTCGATCATGGGCCTGGGTGTTTTCGGTGGTTTCTACATCGTGCCGCTGTACGCGCTGATCCAGTCGCGCACCCCCGAAGACGAGCGTGCCCGGGTGATCGCGGCCAACAACATCCTCAATGCACTGTTCATGGTGGTCTCGGCCGTGGTCACCATGCTGTTGCTGGGGCTGGCCAAGCTGAGTATCCCGCAGCTGTTTCTGGTGGTGTCACTGCTCAACATCGCGGTCAACACCTATATCTTCCGCATCGTGCCCGAGTTCAGCATGCGCTTCATGATCTGGCTGCTCAGCCATTCCATGTACCGCGTCGAACACCGCGACCTGGACAAGATCCCGGATGAAGGCGCGGCGCTGCTGGTGTGCAACCACGTGTCGTTCGTCGATGCGCTGCTGATTGCCGGGGCCGTGCGCCGGCCGATCCGCTTTGTCATGTACTACAAGATCTACCGCCTGCCGGTGCTCAATTTCATCTTCCGTACTGCGGGGGCGATCCCGATTGCCGGGCGCAACGAAGACCTGACGACCTACGAGCGTGCGTTCGAGAAAATTGCCGCCTACCTGGCCGACGGCGAGCTGGTGTGCATCTTCCCGGAAGGCAAGCTGACCTCCGATGGCGAGATCGATGCATTCAAGGGCGGCCTGAGCCTGATTCTGGAGCGCACGCCGGTGCCGGTGATTCCGTTGGCGCTGCAAGGCCTGTGGGGGAGTTTCTTCAGCCGTGACCCGGCCAAGGGGTTTTTCCGGCGCCTGTGGTCGCGGGTGACCCTGGTGGCCGGTAGCGCCGTACCGGTGGAAACGGCGCAACCGGCGCTGTTGCGCGAGCGGGTCAGCGAACTACGCGGCACCTGGCGCTAGGCGGGGGGGCCGGGGTCAGCTGGCGCTGACCTTGAGCCCCACCAGGCCGATGATGATCAGTGCCACGCTGGCCAGGCGCATCAACGCCATGGATTCGCCAAACAGGATGATCCCGGCGATCACCGTACCCACTGCGCCCACACCGGTCCAGATCGCATAGGCGGTGCCCAGCGGCAGTTCCTTCATGGCAAGGCCGAGCAGGCCGAGGCTGACCGCCATGGCGGCAACCGTGAGCACAGTGGGCAGGGGGCGGGTGAAGCCGTCGGTGTATTTGAGGCCGATGGCCCAGCCGACTTCGAACAGGCCTGCGAAAAACAGGATGATCCAGGACATGCGCAGTACTCCATCTGTTGATGGGGCCGTCCCCGGATCGGTCACGCGGTGCGTCGTGAGGTCGTCCTCACAGTGCGCACTATAGTGCACATTTCCTTGCCGGGGGGCAAGTGGCGGTCAACGCGTGGCGTCGACCGCTGCCGTTTCGGCGACGGGTTCTTCCATGCGCCGGAACCAGGTCGAGAGTAGCGCACCGGAGATGTTGTGCCACACGCTGAACAGCGCGCTGGGCACCGCCGCCAGGGGCGAGAAGTGCGCACTGGCCAGTGCCGCGCCCAGCCCGGAGTTCTGCATGCCGACTTCCAGCGCCAGGGATTTGCGCTGGGCCAGCGGCAGCTTGAACAGCTTGCCGGTGACGTAGCCCAGGGCGAACCCGAAGGTGTTGTGCAGGATCACCACCGCCATGATCAGCAGGCCCGATTCGGCGATCTTGGCCTGGCTGGCCGCCACCACCGCGCACACGATCAGCACGATGCTCACCACCGACACCAGCGGCAGCACCTGCACCGCCAGGTGTACGCGCGGGCCGAGCAGGCGCTGGGCGAGCACGCCGAGCACGATCGGCAGCATCACCAGTTGCAGGATCGACCAGAACATCTCCATGAACGAGACCGGCAGCCAGGCCGAGGCCAGCAGCCAGATGAGCGCGGGGGTCAGCAGCGGGGCGAGCAGGGTGGTGACGGCGGCTATTGCCACGGCCAGGGCCAGGTCGCCCTTGGCCAGCCACGCCATCACATTGGAGGAGGTACCGCTTGGGCAGCAGCCGACCAGGATCACGCCCACGGCGATTTCGGCGGGCAGGTGGAACAGCTGGCACAGCAGCCAGGCCACGCCCGGCATGATCACGAAGTGGGCGACCACGCCCAGGGCCACGCGCCAGGGCTGGCGGAACACGGCGGCGAAGTCTTCGACCTTGAGGGTCAGGCCCATGCCGAACATCACCAGGCCCAGCAGCGGCACGATGGCGACCTTCAGGCCGATGAACCAGGCGGGTTGGAAGAAGGCCAGGAGGGCAAACAGCAGCACCCACCAGGCGAATGTATTGCCGACGAAGCGGCTGAGGGCGGCGAGGGCGCGCATGGGGGTGCTCCTTTTTTATTATCGGCGGCCCCATCGCGGGTCAAGCCCGCTCCCACAAGGATTGCAGCGACCCTGTTGGAGCGGGCTTGACC